>NZ_JAPEPI010000006.1 GCF_026340305.1 Streptomyces sp. NBC_01381
TATGCCCCGGCAAGCCGGAACATAGTGTACGAATTGCGTAAACGCAATTCGAATTCCCCCGCAAGCGGGGGAATGAATTCCGCAAGCGGAATTCTGAAAGAGCGTCAATTCGCGCAAGCGCGAATTGTGAGAGTCCCCGCAAGCGGGTCCTCTTTGGCTGGCTACAGGGGAGGGTGCATCACATGGTGGCCTGTGTAGCCGCTGGGAATCCCAGGCACTACCCTCTGTTGCGAGGGTGACGGCCCGTCGGCCTGACAGGCTGTCACCCTCGCCGCAGGGACGGGCTCCGCTGCGCTCCACCCGAACACCTTGCCCCGTTGACCACCGGGTAAGCATAGTGTGAGACGGGGGCCTCGATAGCCTTCTGACATAGCGATTGGGTTACGCAGCCGCGAGACTCGCGCATGAATCTACGACTGCATCACGTATCATGTCTGTGTAGAGATTGGGGTTCAGCTGCTCCCCCTCACTCCCGCTCGATGTGCGCCACCCAGGTAACAGCCTGGACCTTGCTGGGTACCTCCCCGATTTCTCGGGCGGCGGCGCGGTAGCAATCGGCGAGGAGATTGTAGCGGCCGATTGCTCCTAGTCCTCGGTCACGTTGCCCGTAGATTTTGCGGACTGCGATATCGTGTGCGTGGCGGTCGATTACCACAGATTCCGTGTTCTCCGGGTCGGCGATGCACAGATAGAAGTATCCGGTCTTTAGATGCATGGGGAGAATTTCACTTGGATCGGTTCCCCCCATGATTCGGTTTGCTTTGGTGATTGCGTCGCGGACGTGCCCACTGGCTTTTCCTTCGGTGAATGCTTTTCGGGCCAGTCTGCAATTTTCGGCCCATGACTTGTTAGCGGACAGTGCTGCCAGGACACCCGCGCCCTTTTCTGTGTGTCCCTCGGCGATTCTGGAGGCCAGTTCGTGTGCAGTGACGTACCAGTCGCACCCGCGTCGCCTTTGGTCTGGAGTGGCGCTGCTCCACTTTTCTACAATTGCCTGGGTGTAGCTTTCGCGCTGTTGCTCGGTGCTCTTCGCCGGGATCATGGGTGCTCCTTCGGGTGTGTCTTCGTGGCCGCCGGGGCGGGGGTGCCACTCCCCCGCCCCGGCCGAGTGGTTGGGTCAGGCGCGGATGTGGTCGTAGGTGTCGCGGTCGACGAGGTTGCTGATCACGTCGCCGTAGAATTCAGTGATGCGGACTACGCCGTTTTCGCTATCCCACAGAGTTTTGGGGCTGGCGTATTCGGCGACGTTGGGAAAGAAATCGAGGATTGCTTTTGCTGCTGCGTCTACGGCGTTTTCGTAGGTGTCGCCGCTGGCGACGACAGCGAATTTGTTGTCGGTGAGCTGGGTCATGTAGTTGAGCCAGTCGCACACGAATGTGTAGGTCTGGGTTTGGCTCGGCGTGTGGTCGATGTCGTTCATGGGTGTCCTTCGGGCGTGTCTTCGGGACCGGGGGCGGCGCTGCCACGGCGCCGCCCCCGGCGTTGGGGTGGTCAGTTGGCGGTGCGCTGCTCGGGGATGCGGCGGGCCGTCAGGTGCAGCTCGATGAGATGGGCGGCCTCGTCGCTGGTCAGTCCCAGGCTGTTGCCGTGCCTGTCGGTGCCGCCGGTGAAGACGGCGTGGCCGTGGTACGGCTGGTGCGGGGGCTTGTGCAGGGCGTAGAGGCGGAGTGCGCTGCGGTTGACGCGGGATCCGTTGAACATGCCTTCGTCGTCGACCCACATGGTCAGGGCCTCGGTGATGCGCACGGCGTCGTAGCGGATGCAGTCGATGGCCGTGTAGAGGATCTTGTCGTGGTCGTCGCTGGTGGCGGGCCAGTCGATCACGCGGAACTGTCCGTCGGTGCGGATGAGCACCGCGAAGCTGTTGTTGGGCATGGTTCTCCCCGGATTTGGGTGGGTGTCTTCGGTGTTGGGGGCTTTGCCACAAGCCCGACCAACAAGATAAGGATACCGCACTTGCATCATTTCATGGGGAGTTTTCGGGCTCTTATCTGGCCGTTTTGCGAGGTCAGGGGCATGATCACCGGGTCGGTGGGGCGCAGCGCGGCGCGTGTCGGGGCCCACGGCGCATCGCGCCGTGGGCAAGGAGGTCGGCAGCGCGGAGCGAGTGAGCGGGGCGCGGAGCGCTCCGGGAACGCCTGCCGTCCTCCGCAGCGCGTGAGAGCGCGGAGCGCTCGGTCCGGGCGGGCGCGGAGCGGCCGCCCGGCACGCGGCCAGGAGGGTGCAGCGCGGAGCGCTGCACCCTCCGCCCCGGCACGTCCCGTGCTGCGCCCCACCGACCCGGTAAAAGGGAGCTGCGCCCCATCCGGCCCGCAGGCGGGAACGTTCTGCGCCCGCGCCCGATAGGGCAGCCGGGGCCGCGCGCTGCCCGGCTTAGTGGCCGGCTGCTGTCAGGTGGCCAACGTGTGCGACCGGGCGTGGGGGGGGGGGGGGCCAGGCGCTCCACAAGGCTCAGGGCAGCTTCGCCCCAGTCGGCGCGCATGTCGTCGTACGCGGGGTACTGAGCAGGGTCAATGTCAGCTTCGGAGGCGTCTTGGCCGTCCTCTGCGGGCAGGCGGAAGGTGTTGACCCCTGCCTTGTATCGCGCAATGAAGTCGGCGGCACCGTGCGCGAGTTCGTCGTAGGCGGCCAGGCGCTCGGCGTCCGGCTCCAACTCCTTGGTAGAACCGGGACGATGCCGGGGGCGCGTTGTGCAGGCCGGAGTCGCGTGTTCGACGCCGACGCCATCGGGGTCGAGGTCGACGAGGTGTTCATCTTGGTCGTCAACACGGGTAGCGCCAACTGGCCCCGCTCAACGCCGCTGACGTTGGTGGCTGTTGCCGTCCACTCTGCGTGTGCAGGCTCAGCGTGCGCCGAGCGCGTGAAGAGCCTCAAGGGGGAGAACTCGACCGTCTCGCTCCCCCTCACGTCCCTGGCGGGAAAGGTGATCACGGCTCGGGCCCGGTCGTTATCGATGTCCGGGCCGTGTCGGCCTCTCAGGGCCTGCCGGAAGGCGGCATTGTTGACCGCTGCCGAGAGGATGCTGGGGCGCATGCCCGGCAGAAACGGAGACACCGTGCCATAGGTCTTGGGGACGCTTGGCCAATCGGCAGCGTCCCCCTCGGGGTCGTAGGCCCAGACGTCCGCGGGCAGGGTGACCACCACTTTCACCTGCTGGATGAAGTCCTCGCTCGGGTTGGTCATCCGCACGATCAGCGGGATGCTGCGACGGCTTACCGCCTGGAGCAGAGACCGGCCCTGCGCCTGCTGGCACTCCTCGATGTACGCGTCTACCTGCTGACGGAAGCGGTCGGGGGTGCGTGCGTCCCGTTGAAGGCTCGACAAAGCCGAGAGCTCGGGAAATGCCAACCCTAGGAACGCCGCAGTTCGCCTCTCCCAGCGCCGGACTGCGGCGAGGGTCGTCTGCTCCTGAGGAGAGAGTTCCTGGCCATCGGCTGCGCGGTGCCTAAGGTCCATAACCTGGGCCGTGGACATCCCTGACAGGGCCTCGCGGTCGCGGGATCCGTCTTCCTCCGCTGCACCGAACGTCGCCACCCGCCGGGGTGTCAGCTGAGCCAGCAGAGCCTCACGCCTCTCCCGCAGCACCTCCAGACGGATGTCCGCACTCGGTGGCATCTGTGTGACGGCCCCGGACGCAGACAAACGCACGGCAAGCTGCTGAGCGGCTCTTCGTGCACGAGCACTCAGCGCGTCGATCTCCTTGGCACGTGCGGGCTCGGTACACCCGTTGCTCCGGTGAAACACCGTGCCTTCCCGGTAGGTGTCATAGTCCCGGCGCAGGGGAAAGAGCGGGTCGCCCCACTGCGGGGGCACGACGTCTACAAGCAGCACCTTGCGGCGCTCGCCCTCCCACTCGATCGGCACGTATGTCAGGTCGTACCGGTCGAACGATCCGAGATAGCGCTCCAGCCACGGCACGACCTTCTCCACGTCGTGCTCATCCACCCCGTGGACAGCTCCTTCTTCCACGCCCACCAGGAAGTAGCCGTGCCCTTCCACGTAACGCGCCGCAATATCAGGCATGCGGTTCGCCATCCCGAGAATGCCGCGCGCGACACTGAACCGTCCCTCAGCTTTCGACAGGTCAAGGGTGGATTTCCACTCCAGCCACCGGCTCTCGTCGCCGCTGCTCGCGCCGACGACCGCCTCCACCAGTTCCACCTGCCTGCGCAGGCCGACCACACGCTTGGTGTGGTCGAAGGCGAGTCCCATGACGCAGCCCTTCATCGCAGCCAACAACGGCTTCAAGCATGCCTGTTGCCACTGACATGGAGGGGGCGCCGCAAATGGTCAGCCCTCCGGCGTTGCCTCTGCGGGGTCGTCCTCGTCGGTCACGGGCGGAGGGGCCTGGTGGAGGTCGAAGGGGCCTCCGCGTGCCGACAGTTCGGTTGGAGAGGGCGTGCTGGCCAGTACGGCGCGGCGGAAGGGAATCCCGCTCCCGTAACGGCGGTGATCCACCTTCTGCGGGTTGGTCTGCCACTCCTCGCTGTGCTGGAGGATGACGCGCAGCAGGCTGGTGTCGGCTTCTGTGGCCGGTGCCTCTTGCAGGGCCGCCACGATGGTGAGCCCGGTGTTCGCGCTCAGCCAGGTCGTCGGCTTCTCTTCCTTGATGCTGGTCCGCAGCCGGATCACGGTCGTCTCCAGCGGGTCGCGCAGCCAGGCTTCGGAGGTGGTGACGGCCGGATCGGATGTGAGCCACTCCAGCAGCACCTGGGCCTCGTGGGCGTTGATGCCGACGCCGGTGGCGGCGAAGAGGTGATGGAACGTGCGCACGAGGACGTCGCGGCGGCGCGGGGTCGCGCGCCGGGTGTAGAGGCAGTGGTGGCACAGCCAGCCCATCGGCACGTACTCGCGGCCCTTGGGCGGCTTCATCCGGCCGATGATGCTGCCGCTCGCCACGACGTCGGCGCACAGTCCGCATGCGATGTCGGCGGCGGCCCGCTTCGTCGTGCGGGGCAGGGGAAGCTGTCCCATACCCGGGGGACGCTCCACCCGGGTGCGCTGTGCGGGAGCCCGGTAGCCGGCGGGGTTGATCACCCAGCTCTGGAACTCACGGGAGGCTTCGCGCAGATCGTGCTCGTCGGCCTCGTCCAGGGTCTTCAGCTTGAAGTTGCGCATCAGGCGGGCGAGAGCCTCGTCGGTGCTCTTGCCGACAGCAGCGGCCGCGGCGTTCGAGCGGAGGGTGAACTCAGTGCGCAGCGCGGCGCCGCTCAAGTCGTCCAGGGGGCAATGGGGTCGGCGCGGAGACGGCATGACCGCCTCGACCTCGAACAACGACATGAAGTTCTCCCGCCCACGCAGTCCGGTGATCGCGCCCACCATGCTCTGATCCAGGAGGTCGGGACACCTCGTATCACTCCATCGCGGCATTCCTCCGCTCGAATGGATGCCGCGGACCGGGGCGTGTAGACGCGCGTTCCATGCACCGGGCCGGTCGCCCGCCCCGGTAGGCGAGAGGCTCGTCAGCTGCTCATCGCTTGGCCTCAACGGCCAGCTCGGCGGCTTCTTCACGGCAGAGCTTGCACAGCCCGTCCTCAAGGGCCCGGCCAATCAGGAGGATCACGGCGCCGCAGCCGCCGCAGCGGCCGCGCGGACGCTCCTGGGTCTCCTGCGCCGGCACCTCCCCGGCTGCCTGCGGAGGCACGGCTGCGTCGGTCGCGAGTGATGCCGAGCCCAACTCCTCTGGGCTCAGCAGGGCCTCCAAACGCTCGAAATGGTTCGCCTGCCGCGGGGCGCCTCCTGGCTGACGACACGGCGCGTGTGCCGGTGCCGCGCAGACCGGGCAGGCCACAGTCCGTACCTGGTTCCGCGTGGGAGTGGGGGTTCCGGGCAGCCAGGTCTGCCAGCGGGCGCTGCGGTAGGCATTGGCGCGTTCCCTGTGGTTGGCGCTGCGCCTCTCGCCATCGGGGCCGGTGCATGGGAGACCGGCGTCGACCTCGCAGACGGGGCAGGGAATCGACCGGGCCTGCTCACGGGTGGTCGGGCGACGGAGCGCCTCATGGATCTCGTTTTCCGAGTTGACTCCTGGTGGCAGGGGCCCGACCGCGACGAAGGGGACCGGCCAGAGAGTACGCAGCGTGGTCAGGTCTGCGCGCCCGGAGTGACAGGCGTCGTGGTGGCGGACGCGCACGGTCTCGGGGCCCGCTTGCCCCAGGTTGATCGCGGTACCGTCTCCTGCCACGTACCAACGCAGGCCTGCGGGCACCAGGCCGACCGGGGCTTCACGGAGATCGAGGTCCACCGTGCTGCCCTCGCTGTCGCTATGCCGACGGACTCCCATCCGGCAAACGTCGCACTGTGCCAGGTCGCCGAGTTCGGCGTTCTTCATCCTCACGTCTCCGAATATCGGCCTTGCTTGCCCCCGGGAAACCGGCAATCACCGCCTCGTGGCGTCGGGAAGCGAGGCTTCTCAAATGCCGGTCGGCACCTCATGGTTCAGCCGGATGAACGCCGACGAGTCAGCTGTTCGAGCTGATTGGCACCGGCTTGCAGATCTTGCACGTGGCGTAGTTCCTGCCGCCTTGAGGGCCTCTGAGGTGGTCAGCCCACCGCTGCGCTTCCTCCATGCTCATCACTGCCATGTCGATGTAGCCGCGGTAGCGGGACCAGCCGGCCGGGGAGCGGTAGTCATGATGCTCATGGGCCCATTTCGTCAGGAGGCGGAGGTACTCCTCGCCCTCGGGCCGGGGAGGCTGCCCTGAGATGGCCTTCCGGACCTTGCGGCAAGTGGTCCGGTGCAGGTGGCTCCCTTTGCTGGTGTAGGGAAAACGCTCCGGCTCCTGCACTCGAGCCCGGTCGCCCTCGATGCCGTCCAGGACCACGTCGAAGTGGGGGCGGGCCTCATGACACCACCCACACTTCCCGCACAATTCCACGTCCGGCGGATCAGCCCAGTACTCCGGGTCCGCCTGTACCTGTACTGAGGTGGGTGTCATCTGCGCTGCCTTCCCTCTCCACGTTCCTGCACACGACGTATCGGCACCAGCTAGATCACTCTGAAGCGCTCACTGGCACGCGGCGAAAGCAGGCAGGTCCCCGTGACCAGACCAAGCCAAGACGGGATGTCAGTGACGGGTGGGAGACTTGTTAGATGGCACTGAGGTCCCCGAGTTTCCTGGACCTGGAGACGCTCCTGTCCCAGGCGGAGTACCACGACATCAACGTTCCCAAGCCCGAGGACATCGTCGAGACGACCTTGCGCAAGCGGTCCGGCGGCGGCAAGTTGGGCGTTGGCGCCCTCGCGTTGAACGGATCCGCTGGCAGCGACGTGCAGTACCAGTCGACGTACAGCCTGGAGCCGCGAGAGAAGGCGACGGTCTCCAGGGTGATCGACGATCTGGTCAGTCAGGACGCCGTCCTGGTCAATCCCGTTGGCGACTCAGCGCTCTCCAGGGACGTGCTGATTGAGATCGAGGGCACCGCGCGGATCACTGCGGTAAGCGTCCTGAGCAAGGTGTTCTTCCTCTTCCGCCGCCTCATGATCGCCCGCGACATCGATGCTCTCAACGAGCTGGCCAACCTGGATATGGAAGACGCGGCCGTCGCCGAGGAGATCCGGCGGGTCTACCTGGAGAACGAGCTGCTCCCCCTTCCCGTCCTGCTGGAACTCACTGAAAGCTCGCTTCCGCACAAGGTCTACGTCAACGTGCGCCCGGACTTCTTCATCGACGAAGCGTCCGCTGACCGGATCGAGGGAGACCTGCGTGTCCTGGGCAGCGTGTCCAAGCTGATCCCGGCGGGCCAGTTCCGGGTCACTGATGAATGGCTGCTGTATGGCTGGGAGTTCTTGATGCGCCGCATCATGATGGCTCAGCTCCAGGACGACCTCGAAGAGGTGACCGCGCAGTTGCAGCGGCTGGGCCTCAATCTCCCCGACGACGACGTCCACGCGTACATCTCCGGGCCAGCCGTCATCATCGACGCGATCGCACTGTACTGAGCGCCACAACTCATGTCCTCGCGCAACGTGCGGCTTCACGCTCCTGCCGGGTAAGCCCCCGCCGGCCGGCGGGTTCCACGCCGACCGTCATAGACGGCGGCGAGCACCTCCTCACCGGACGGTCGCCGATCCGGTCCCAGGTAGCGGATTCCCTCCCCCTCGGGAGGCTTCCCCGTGTCTCTGCCGATCGGATGGCGGCGGCTCGTCGCCGTGCGCCAGCCGTAGCGCTCATCCCACACCAGTGCCGGCGCCGGGGCATCGAAGGACAGCGCCACGGCCGCGGCCACCGCATCATCGGCCACGTGCACCATGGCGACGTCCTGCTCTGGCGCCAGGCCGGCGGCCGCGAGCTCGTCGGCTACACCCTGCACGTACGGCCGGACCTCGCGGCCGCGCAACTCGGTCCGGGCATGGGCGACCGCGGCACGGTGTACCGCGGCCGGATAGCCGAGCCGGTGAGCTGCCTGCTCCGGCGTCAGGTCCGGCTCGGCGGCGACCTGGTCGGCGATGCGCTCCCCGCGCAGACGCGGCAGCACCCGCGCCGCGGCCGAGTAGGCGATGCCCAGCTGCTCCTGCACCGTGGCGAGCGTCAGCCCAGGATCGTCGTCCAGGAGCTCACCGACCCGGGGCTCGAGTTCGTCGCGCGGCACCATGTCTCCGCTGCCCTTGGGACGGTGTGCCGGTGCCCGATCCTGACCGGGCACCGGGTCACGGAAGGCGCGCAGGACGCCGCGCGGGCAGTGCTCCACGCCCTTCACCTTCACCAGGTGCGGCTCGATCCGCGGATCCTTCTTGTAGGAGTCCCAGGTCTTGGGCGTGACGTCGAGGACGCCGGCGGCCTCGGTGCGCTCCAGCAGGTCCTCGTCGTCATCTACTTGGGGCAGCGCGGGCACCAGTTTGCCGGCGAGGTACGCCGCGGTCTGCTCACCGTCCCACAGCTTCGACTTCGCCTCCGGCGCACTGATCGTCGCCGGAAACCCTGCCCGCTCGTACGGCTTCTGATTGCGGAAGCTGCCGATCTTAAGGCCCATGGCCGCGGCCAGATCCGCGCTGTGCTGCACGAAAGAACTGCGTCCCGCGCGAATCATCACTCACTCCCCGTCAGGTCGGCGCTGGCAGCGAAGCCCGGCCCCGACCGCACACGCGCGCTGCGGAACTGGCTCGGGAGGAGGACTTCGACGCGGCCGGCGCCCACGCGCCGTCGAGAGAAGGCTACGGGACTTACATCACATGCGGCAAGGAGCGTGTCCGGCGCGCGCCGCACCGCTACACTTTCACCCATCACGTCCTGCAAGGTTCTCCTTCAGGTGTGTGTCTTCGAAGGCCGGCGCCCTTGCCACCCGCTTCGGCGGATTGGGCGCCGGCCATCTTTATCGCACCACCAGGCGGGCCGGCCCAGGGGTCCCGCACACGCGCGCCGCCGAGCCCGGCTGTGCTTGTCCTGGTATGCGCGGCGTTCAACTGCAGTGGCGCCGGTTCGACGGCATTGTCCTGGTCCTCGCCGTACGCGCTCACCCATCAGGCGCTGTGTGGTCGAGTGTTGCGGTGCCACTGGGTATAGTCAGGGCTTCTACTCAGGCATGTGAGGCCCCGCCGGTTTCGGCGGGGCCTCACATTTTTGCCTACGCGACCTGGAGGTTGGGGCCGGCGCCTTCGGCGGGCGGGGCCACGGCGTAGCGGGGCAGGTCCAGGTTCGGCAGGGTGCCGGCCTTGATGTCAACGAGCGCCTGGCGGAATGCTTTCTCCAGGTCGCTATGGCTTTGGTACTTGGCGGCGAGAGGGTGCAGGCGATAGCTGTTGCCCTTGCGTTCGCCCCCTTCGGGGCGGATGACGAGGCCGAGGTCGCACAGCGGGGCCATCAGGGCGCTGATGGCCTGAGGGGTTTTGCCGTGGTACTCGCGGGCCATGTCGACCTGGCGTACGGGCAGGTGGCCGCCGAAGTCGCTTCGGGAGATCAGGTACTGCAAGAACTTGACGGCGCTGCCGGACAGCGGCAGGGCCCAGATACGGTCGGCGACGATCGGGGACAGGACCTCGGCCATCAGCGCTCCCCTTCCCGGGCGGTGTGCGGTGAGCTCCAGTATCGGCGATGTATCACCCGGCCCGCTCCTCCCGCTGGCCTTCGCCACTGTCCTGGTCGAAGTCCATGGTGAGTTGCTCCTGCTTGAGGACCGGCCCGATGAAGTTGCCGAAGGACTGGGGAGTGTCCCCGTGGTCCTGCTCGATCTCCGCGAGAACGCCCTGCTGCGCGGTGCTGTTTCCGTTGAACCACAAGTGCACGTTCAGGCGGATCGCCCCGTTGCCGTAGCGCTCCAGCCAGCCGTACTCGCACAGGGCTCCGATGGCGCGGGTGACGGTGGAGCGACTCATCTGAGTGGCGCCCTTTACCCGGCGGGCCTCGCGATTGAGGCCCTCGGTGATCTCTTGCTGTGTGTAGTGGGTAATGCCGGTGCCGCGCATCTGTCCGCCTGCGATGTACAGGAAGACGCACATCTCGCTCTTCGTCACCCGCTTGGCGACGGCGAGCTGGGCCAGGAACTGGACGAACCAGTTGCTGGTGATGCTGTATCCGGCGTCCCCGGCCATGTCGTGGACGGTCCGCGGGTCGTTGTCGTACTCGAACGAGACGCCCTTGAGCTTGCGGCCGCGGGGCTTTTGTTGTTCTCCGACGGTCTCGCCAAGCTGCTGGCCGAGCACGGTCAGGATGTCGTCGAGTCCGAGGTCGGACGACTGGGCGGGTACGACGCGCGGACGGTGGTATTCCACGTCCGGCGGATCAGAGGTCACGATGGCTCCTTTTCTACTCAGGCGGAGCCGACCCTACCCCAAAAGACAACTGTCACTTGTGTTTTGACGCGCCGTCGCACATCGCGGCGCAGAGACTTGATGCACCACGGGCGGCGCCCCTCAAGAATCAAACCCTGCTTTAGTTTCCTGGCCAGGGTGCGCGGTTTATCAAGTGTGACTTGAGATTTAGTGTCCTCGGGGACACATCCGGAAGGTTCCGAGGCGGCAACTTAAGGCTCGCCTCGCGCGTCTGACCTGCGGAAATGCATGGCCAACGAAAGTCAACTGCCCCTTGTGTTTCGCGCCGTTCTGTGGCGGAGCGAGCACATATCACGCCCTGGAATGTGTCGGCTGGGACACATCCTGTCTGGCGTTCATGCAGGTCAGGAGGTGTGCAGCGCGCCGGGTCTCTTGTAGTAAAGAGGAACGTCGGCGATGCCGTCGCTCACCCCCCGCGCCCTTCTCTCTCGTCGCGACGGCGTCTCGCCCCACTCGAGTTGACGGTGCATGACCTCATTGCCCGCCGCTACCTCAGCCACCGAAAGTCCACCACGGTGCTCCCGCAGGCGGCTGATCACTCGTCACGTATGCCTCGATCAACCCACTCCGGGATCAGCCACGCCATCTCTTCATCCCCGAGGGAGCGCCTGCTGCGGCCGCCAACGCACCTTGGCGCAGCACCGCCGGAGGCACCGCAGGCCCCCTCAGGCCGGAGGTGAAGCCGGCCCGAGGCGCACAAGAGCGCCCCCGTTCAAAGGATCACGCCGGGCTAACATCTCCGCAGCCGAGGAGAGACAAACGCGACATGCGGGACGGTCAGTCCCGGCCTCCCTGAAAGGAACTGATGAGCACCACCACTGAGCCCGCAGCCGACGAGCTGCTCCACGCCGCGGCTCTTACCAAGGCCGACGTCGACGCCCTGGAGACCTTCCTCAAGGGACGGTTCAACGCGATGTGGCGGGCGGACCCGGACCACGTCGCCGGCGACTTGTATCGCGCGGCTTCAGCCTTGGCGGATGTTCTGCATGACCTGGTCAAGTCTGTCCGCGCCTGCTTCCACTACGACGACGGCTCGCCAAAGCTCCTCCTGGCCCGAATGCGTCACTGGAACCGGCTGGTCCGCTTCGCGGAGCGATGGCATGACGCCGACGGCTATCACCAGGCGCGCTGGATCTACCTCTTTCATGTCGATGCTGAAGACGTGGCGAGCTCTGCGGAGTTCGCGCTCGGGCGCGAGCGGGAAGAGGCCGCGCGCGAGCGGGATCGGCTACTCCAGAGCCTGTGATGGTCGGGACTCGCCCTTCTATAGCCGCCCGCCCTGGCACCTGTGCTGCCGGGGCTGGGCCCTCTCTCGGGTGGCTACCCGACCCAGACGATGTCCAAGACGGACAGACCCCGCGTGGGTCGATTGATCACGTAGACAACGGACAACTGCCCGATCGAGGCGGCGCGGACGTCCTCGCCTTCCGGGTCACCCGTATTCCACTGCGGCCAGCCCCATGGGGAGCGCATCGCGATGTCCAAAACGTCGCGGACCATCTCCTTGGCAGGTTCGGGGAGTTCGGTGAGGGCCTTCGCGACCTGCGGGGACAGGCGTACTGACCAGGACTCACCGGTCACCTGCGGGCACCGAGGACGTCGTCCAAGTCCACGAACCCGGTCTCGTCCCGGCCGGAGTCCAGATAGGCGTCGACGGCCGGGGCCGCGGCGACGCGCATCTGCCAGGCACGCACGACGTCGTGCACCGGGGTGAGGCTGTAGCTGTGGCGGGAGTCCTCAAGGGCCTTGGCCCAGTCCCGCTCAAAGGCCGGCACCCAGGTGTCGGCGCGGCGATCGCCGCGCAACTGGGCGAGCAGCTGGGCCGCGGCGGCCGGGGCCGGCGGGGCGGGGGCTTCCTCGGGCTGCGCGCTCATCGCATCCTCCTGGCAAGGCGTACCGCCACGGTACGCGTGCCGTGCAGCGGCAGGGGCCGTCATGTTGTGGTTCCTTCTGGTGTGACCACGAAGCCGAGTCCAAAGGCTGGCTCCTGGGTGCGGTAGCCAAAGGCGTTCAGGACGGAACAGAGGGCGGTGTGCATCGCCTCTCGGACCGTCTCGTAACGCCTGACGACGTCCTCCTGGAGGCGTTCGGCTCCCACCATGTCGAGCGACGCGCGGTCCAGCCGGTCATGGGTGTGCCAGTCGACGTGCACCTGGTCATCGTCGAGATAGACCACCACTCCCCCCCTCCGTGCCGTCGATGCCGGTGGGGGTCGGTAGGGGGAAACCGGCGCCCGCCAGATCGAACCGCAGCCGGGCCGCGAGCTCGTCGAGTTCTCCGGCTGGGTGCGAGACCGGCGTCATCGCCAGTCTTCTAGAAGGTCAGGGAACGGGCGACGGCCTGGGCGTGTTGGCGCAGGGGCACGTCCTGCTTCTCCCAGGTGGCCGCCACGTAGTTGAGGAGTTCGGCCGTGGCGCGCTCTGAATCGAGCGGGTCGCTGGCGAGCAGCCGGTCGGCGGCGAGGGCGATATCGGCGGCGGGCGTGGAGGACTCCTCCTGGTCGTTGGCATCGCCGTGGACGCCCAGGGCCAGGAGGTAACGGATCCCGTTGCGCGTCTGGACGGTGATGGTGTCCTCGCGCGGCGAGTCGGCGTCCGCGGTGACGAACGCGGGGTGGTTGAGGATCGCCGCGGCGAGAGCCTCGGTCAGCACCGGCTCGGGCAAGAGGTCGTCCTCGGTCGGCTCCGCATCGTGCAGGGTCAGGCTGAAGCCCATGCCGGACACGGTGGTGAACGTGACAACGTCGTCGCCGGGATACCCGTCGGCGGCGACGATGCGCGGGCTGTGGCGCAGGGCCTCGGCGATGCGGACGGCGTCGCGGTCGGCATCTGCCAGCGGGCTCTTGTCGCGGTCGATGGCCGGGAATTCAGTGCTCACGGCTCTTCTTTCTAGAAGTCCAGATCGATGTAATCGATGTCGTTAATGGCGACGTCTGAGAGTCCCATTGCGCGCGCTCCGCCGTCCTGGAAATACACTTCCTTAAACCCTTCAGCGACGATTTCGCGCATCTGCTGGTCGCTGGCGCCCTGGTCGCGGGCGTCGAACAGGCGCTGCGCGTACGTCGCAGGGAGCCGGACGGTCAGGCGGCGGAAGCGGCCGTCGTCGGTCGTGCCGACCGGCGCGGTGTAGCCGAACCGGGCCCTCGTCTCCACCGTGACCCCCCTGGTGGCGGCCTCCTTGCGCCGGCGCTTGCGGACCTGAGGCTGCCAACGTGCCCGCACCATCGCGTCGATCTTCGCGGCGATGTCCTTCGACGGGTGCCGCACGCCGCGCCGGTAGCGGTTGACGGAGTCGCCGGTGACCCCGGCGCCTTCGCCGATCTCCTTCGCGCTGAGGTACTTGCGCAGAAAGCTGATCTGGCCCTTGAGGGTCTTGGGCGGCTCGCGGGTGAACGCCTCCTGATCGGCCCGCTCGATGGCGTCCTCGATCTCTCCTGCCACGGTTCAGCTCCCTTCGGGGGTGGGGTCCTGGCCGTCGGGATCGACGAGCCGGAACCAGGTTTCGCGCGTCTCGCGCAGGTCATGCCGCCACAACTCGAACCGCGGCGAGGCCCGGTGGGCGCGCAGGGAGAACTGCAGAGCTTCCATGCGCGCCTCCAGCCGGTCCAGCGTCCGCTCCCGTTCCGCGCCGGCCTCCAGTGAGGGCGTGCCGGTCTCGGCGGGCACCACCTACTCGCCTTCGTCCAGGACGGCGTCGCCGCCCTTGATGTGCCGGGCCGGATTGAGGCCCTTCTCCATCAGGTCGACCGCCCAGGACATCTCCTGGACGCCCTCCAGCTTCGCCAGGCCCGGCGTGGGTCCGAGGCGGAACCCGCCGGGCTGCGGCTTGCCGGAGGCGGCGTACGGCAGGAAGTCCATCGGCGAGCGGCCCGGCGAGGGGTAGACGACGCAGTCGGACAGCACCGCGAGCGGATACAGGCCCGTCATGTCGGCCATCTTCAGCAACTTGCGGTGCATGTTCACCCGGGCCTTGGAGATCACCGCAGCGCGGATGTCCGGACGCCAGGTCGGCCGCTGAAGGGCCGGCCACGTCTCGCCGTCGCGGTACTTCTTGCCCTGCGGGCCCTCACGGAGCTTGCCGATGCCACCCTTCACGGTGCCCTTGATCGCGGAGAGCACGGCGGTCAGCGCCGGGTCGACCTCCTTGTGCCGCTCCATCGCCGCGAGGAACTCGGTGTCGGACAGGTCCTTCGTCACGCCCAAGTCGGCGAGGGTGTCGACGTAGGCGGTCTTCAGCCGGTCATGCCACGGATCCAGGTACGCGCCGGTCTCGCGGCGCAGATACGCCTCGATCGGGGCGACGTTGTGGCCGAGCTCCTGGGCGTAGGCGACGGTGTGCGTCTGGTACCAGGCCGGGCCGGTCGGGCGCTCGCCGGTCGGCGTGAACGGCGACGGGAGGCGCGGGTCGATCTCCACGTGGCTCAGGTCGACCAGCCAGGAGCCGGGGATCTTCGGGTTGAACGCCGGGTGATGGAAGTGGTCGGGTCCGGACAGACCGACCGTGAGCCTCGCGGCGGCCGCGAGGAACGCCGTGTTCAGGTCCAGGCCCACCGCCCACGGCAGCAGGCACTCCTCATCGGAGAGCAGCTTCGGGTCGCGCACCCACTGGTAGGCCTCCTCGTTCAGGAACCCGCCCGTCCAGCCCTGCGCGACGGGGTGTTCGGGCCGGGCCTCCGGCGGCGCCGGGTCCATCGGCTCGCTCCCCAGCGAGCCCGGGTTGTAGCCGGGCACCCAGTTGCCGGATGCCGGGTCCTGGACGGCCTTCGTCGGCGGGCGCAACGCCGTCATCAACTCCAGGCCCGAGACGGCCGTGGAGCCGCGCGGGGTGATGACCCGGGACGCGTAGATGCCCAGGACGCGGGCGACGTCGGCCGCGTCCATGTCGCCAACGCCCGGCCAGGACCGCTCATCGAGGGCGTCCCAGGACAGGATGGCGAGCTGCACGCACTGCCGCTCGCGATCCTGGACCTTGCGGTAAATGCGGGCCCACGGGCCGAACCCGCGCTGCGTGAGCTTCCACTTCGCCTTCATCACCTGCTTGACGACCGGGTGGTCCTCGGGCAGGCGCAGGGAGCGGCGCTGCTCGTGGCCCTCCAGGCGCTCCGGCAGCCCGAGCTTCATGGCTGCGGACGCGGTGAGCACGATCAGCGGGTCGCTGTCCTTGCCGTTGCGGTTCAGCTTCGCGGCACCGAGACCGGACTCCTTGAGGGTCCACTCCACCAGCTCCACCACGGTGGTCGCCGGGCAGTCCAGCACGATCCCGTTGACGCCGTACGCGGAGCCGTCCCCGTCCAGCACGGCGAGCGGGCCGTGCGGGAACCGCGGGTCGACGGCAGACTTCACGGCCTTCTTCGCCGCCGGACGCCGTGACGCCGCCGGGCGCGCGGCCGGGGGTTCGGGGGCGGCCGTGACTGCGGGAGCCTGCTGCGCGGGCGTCTCCTCGACTTCGGGTTCGGGTGCGGCCGGGCCGGTGAAGGTCGCCGGAGTCTGCGGTGCGGGAGCCGGGGAGGGCGCTGCGGGAGCGGTGCCGTGTGCGGGGAACCTCGCCGCCCAGCCGTTCAGCAGCCGCTGATACGCCTCCAGGCGCGGCGGCTTCGGCTCCGAGCGGCCGTTCTCCCAGTTCTTCACCGTCTGGGTCGTCGACCTCAGTGCGGTCGCCAGGCGTGCCTGGGTGATGCCCGCAGCCTCCCGCAGTCGTGCGCGCTCCGCCGGGGGCGGGAGCTGCGGCTCCTCCTCCAGCAAGGCGTCGACCGACGCGAACAGCTCTTCTTCAGATGCCATACGTCTCTACCTCCACCCCGGACACTATCACTCTTTAACCTTTGCGGGAAGTTCAATTTAACCTGTTCGTTTAACCCGTTCGAGTGTTGTATGTTGCATGGCAGTGACGGATGTGGCGAGTGGTTCCGGTGAGCTCAGGAGGTTCTGCGGTGAGGGACGCGGAGGTCGTGCCGGTCGTGCTGGACGAGGGGCAGCACCAGGAAATCCTGGCGTCCCAGATCCTGCCGACCTGGACCAAGGACGCGGTCCCCCAGGAACAGCCGGTCGTGGTGCTCGTCGTCGGACCTCCGGGCAGCGGCAAGTCCACTCTGTGCGAGCTCCTGATGGCAGTCCTTGGCCAGCGCGGCGGCGCGGTGCTGATCGGCCGCGACCTCTACAAGTCCGCTCACCCCCAGTACGCCGCGCTCCTGCAGAGCGACGAGCGCACAGCCGGGGTGAAGGTCCGCCCTGATGTCCTGCGGTGGCAGGCGGCGGTCGAGGAGTACGTGCGCCGCATGCGGTTCGACGCGGTGCTGGAAACGCCACTCGCCGACCCCGAGGAGGCCCGCGCCCTGGCCATCGCCTTCCGCGCGGCGGGGTTCCGCGTTGAGGTCGTGGTGGTGACTACGGCGGAGGCCGTGCTGCAGGTGAGCGTGCTGGACCGCCTGGTGGCGAGCGAGAGCGGGACAGGGCGGTATGTCTCCTGGGACAACCTCGACCGATGCGTGCACGGTCTGCCCCAGTCACTTGCGGTCATCGAGGCCGAGCACCTGGTCGACCGGATGATGGTGGTGCGCCGGGATCTGGAGGTGCTCTACGACAACGAGCTCACCGAGGACGGAGTATGGCGGTCCGCAGTGGGCGTACAGCAGGCGCATGCTGGGGAGCTGGCCCGGCCGTGGACCGCGCCGCAGACCTGGCAATTCCGCGGCCAGATCACCGGCGTTGAACAGCGGGTGCACCCGGCAGTGAGCACGCCGGAGCGGCGCCTTGCCGTGACCGGTGGTCTTCAACGCGCCAGCGCGCTGGCCGAGCCGGTACGCCGCATCGCCCAGCCCCTCGCGGTGCCGCCCGGGATCGACTACCACCGCCTGTCCCGCGACGAACACGACTTCATCTTCGACGACTTGATCGTCCCGATGTACCTGAGCAACATCACCGCCCACAGCGAGCCGGTCACGCTGTATGTGATGGCCCAGCAGGGAGCCGGAAAGACCCGGGCCTCATGGGCCCTGCGCCGCGCTCTGCGGCTCCGCAACCCCACCCGCATCGAGGGCGGAATCTTCAAATCCCTGCACCCCGACTACGACCAGCTCCTCGAAGAAGAGCCGCGCACCGCCTCCTTGCGCATCCGGGCTGACTACCGGGCGTGGCAGGAACGGGCCGAAGCGTATGTACGGGGCCGCGGGGGCGACCTGCTGGTGGAGATCGCCCCGGACAGCGTCGAGCACTTCCTGGCCAGTGCGCGCCGCGACCACCGGGCGGGACGGCGCGTTGAGCTGATCGTCTTGGGGGTCCGCGCCGCGGACAGCCGACTGGGCACTGCGTCCCGATGCGCCTCAGTGGCACGCCTGGGCGGCGGCTCCCGCTTCACGTCGGCCGCCGCGCACGACGTGTCCTTCGGCGTCCTGGCCGACGTGGTCCGCGCGGCCGAGGCAGAGCCGGACATCGTGGGCTCCATCTCCATCATCCGCAGGGACCTGAGCGCGCTGTATCGCAATGAGCGCACCCTCAGCGGGGCCTGGGCCCGGCCGCCCCGGGCGGGGCATGCGCTGGAGGAAGCGCAGCAACTCCCCTACACATCGGCCGAGGCGGCTCAGTTCCTCACCACTCTCCAGCTCCTGCAGGGTGAGCTGCCGCAGTACCGCTCCGACCTGGTCGACATCGCCGCACTGGCTTGGCCATTGATGCCCGCACGCTTCCAGCCACGCACCCTGGCCACGACGGTCGTCTCGGCACCGCTGCCCGTTCCCCTCCAACAGGGGCCTGGCTACTGGCCCCCCAGCTCCTTGGCCCGGGCCGCATAGCGGGCTGCGATCTCGGCCACTTCGTCCGGCTCGGCGGCGCCCAGGGCCTGCTGATCGGCGGCGCACTGCGCCAGCCCGTCCCTCAGGACCTTGAGGCGCTCAGGGTCAGGCGCCGCGGCTCGCCGCTCCTCGATGATCTGGACCGAATACCAGCGACTCACCTTCTGCACCAGCTGCTCGGCGTCCTCGGGATTCTCGTACTCATGCTGAGACAAAACGGGGTGTTCCTTCGGAGATCGGGATCAGGGGACGTCATTGTCTCTGGCCGAGACCGTGTGGCCCGGGGCCGGGGTTGCGGGGAAGGTTGCACGAAGCGGGGGCGCGGCACATAAGTTGAGACCGCTGATGATCTTTCTTGGGGGATGCTGTGGCGCGGGATCTGCGGATGCTGTTCGGTGCGAATGACCGGTCCGTGGAGGCCGGGGAGGCGTTCACGAACCGGCAGTCCCAGTGGCAGTCCGTCGTCGCCGCGCTCACCGACCATCTGCAGCGCGTCGCCAGCCCGGCCTTCGACGTCGAGGACTTGGCGAGCGCGCGGCACAACATCCTGGTCGCTCACGGGGTGGGCGGTATCGGCAAGTCCACGCTCTCCCGCAAGATCGAAGCCGCGCTCACGCACTCCGGCAGCCGTCCCGCCCAGTGGGAGGCGCCCGCCTGGCCGATCGAGCGGCTCCTGCCGGTACGCGTCGACCTCTCTCGGTCCACCGGCGTCGACTTCGAACGCGTGGTGCTCTCCATCCGCCTGGCGCTCGCCGCTCTGGGCCGGCCCATGCCTGCCTTCGACCTGGCGCTGCGGCGGCACTGGGAGCGCAATCATCCCGGCGAGCCGATCGAGGAGTACCTGCGGCGCGGCGGCATGTTCTCCAGGTTCACCAGCGCGGTGAACCTGCCCAGCCAGCTGCAGTCCGCGATGGCCGATGTCGCCCAGGCCCTGGCCATGCCCGGCACCGTGGGCGGCGCCGTCGGCCAGCTCACCACCGCCCTGGTCGGGGCGCTGCGCGAGCGTCGCCAGACCGTGAGGGCCCTGGCCGGCTGTACGCGCCTGGCCGACATCCTGGAAGCCGAACCCGACCTGGAGACCTTGAGTTTCGCCACCCACCTGCTCGCCTGGGACCTGGCCCAACTCCCCGCAGAGCAGCAGGTCACACCGGTGATCCTGTTCGACACCTTCGAAGACGTCGGCGACCGCACGAATCGCGACCTGGAGCGGCTGCTGCAGCGCGTGGTGTGGCTGATGCCCAACGCCATGTTCGTGATCACCGGACGCAACCGGCTGCAGTGGGCCGAGGAGGGTCTGCAGGGGCAGCTCGACTGGGCCGGACCGGCCGCCTGGCCCGGCCTTATCCCCCACGTGCCGGGCTCCCGCGGCCACAGCGCGCCCACCGCACGCCAGATCCTGATCGGCGACTTCTCCCCCCAGGACCGCGACGAGCACCTCGCCCGGCGCCTGTCGCGCGACGGACGGCCGCTGATCGAAGCGGACCTGCGCCGGGCCATCGCCGACCGGTCCCATGGCCTGCCCCTGTACCTCGACCTGGCGGTGATGCGGTTCTTGGAGATACGGCGCACCGGACGCCCGCCGCAGCCGGATGACTTCGGTGATTTCCCCGCCCTGATCGCCCGCACGGTCAGTGACTTGACCACCGATGAACGCCACGTCCTGCGTTCGGTGGCCCTTCTGGATGCCTTCTCGGTCTCCCTGGCCACTGAGGTCGCGGGACTCGCCCATGATGCGGCAGCGCTGCGGCTGACCGAGCGCCCCTTCATTCGCGACGAGCTGACAGCGTTGTGGCCTTTCCATCTCCACGAGGTCGTCCGCTCCGCGATCCGTCACGCCGAGGACCACACGGACGATCGCTGGTCACCTCAGGACTGGCAACGGGCAGCGACGCGCGCCTTGACCGCCCTGGGCCGCGAGTTCAGCCATGGGCCGCGGCGCGATCGCGCCATGCTGATCGGCTGTCTGCGCCAGGGCCTGCGCCTGGCCAGAGACTTCGGCCTCGAACTGGCCTGGCTCACCGAGGCTGCCTTTCAGTACGTCGGGGATTCCGTGTGGGAGCCGCTAGCCCCGCCTGCTCACGACCACGAAACGGCCGCGTTGCAGACGCCGGCCCAGGCGTTGGTGGAGATGCTCAGTGCCCTGGCGCGCCGTCAACGCGAGCATCGTGGACGTACCGTCGCCCGGCTCACCGACATCATCGACTCTGGGCTGTTGCCCGCAGAGCTGCACGAGATGGCCGTCTACTACCGCGCCAAGGCGCTGCGCGACATTGGGCAGAGCACGGACTCGCGCCGCGGTTATCAGCAGGTCGCCGACGGCGGCGGCCGCTTGGCCCCGGCCGCCCGGCGAGGCCTTGCCCAAGCCGCGCGCCTGGCCGGGGACTTCCCCACCGCCTTCGCCGCCGCGCAAACGCTTGGCTGGGAGGGACGCCACCAGCGGGTCCTGGGTGACGTGTGGTGGTTGCAGGGGGAACCGGCCCGCGCGGCCGCCGCCTATCTGGCCGGGCGCAGCGAGGCCGAGCAGCACGCGAAGACTGGCGAGGCCGCCCACAACCAGGCGCTGCGCGCCCTGGCCGTCGCCTTCGTCGACCCGTCCCAGGCCGACGATGAACTCGACCTGGCCGAGCAGCTCCTCGCGAACCTCGACTTGCGCGCCACCACGATCAACGCAGCCATCGCTGGCCTCATCCGTGACGCCGGCAGCCCCGCGCTCGACGAACGCGTCCGCGTCCTGCGCACCGAGCTCGACGTCGCGGGCCTCACCTCCATGACGCCCACCCTCGAGCTCGCCGCCGCGTTCCACCAAGCCGTCCTGGACGACCACGACAGGCTGAGCACCACCGTCTCCCGCCTGCGCGAACTCACCGGCGGCAGGGATTACGCCTACTACGTCGACATCGCGTGCTTCATGGCCGACCTCCCACTTCCCGCCGACCACACCGCCCCTCAATGGCTCGACGGTGAACAGGCCACCCGGGCGCGGTGGCATGACCTCGTCTCCAGCCGCCGCGAGGTTCTGCGCACCAGCCGCTAGGCCCCCAGTAGGCAGAGACCGCACGCACGCATCGGCCAAGCCGAGACACGGAAGAGGAGCACAGAGTGGTGGACGTTTGGATCTACGTGGCCCCAGATCGATACAACGGCCTGGAGTTGGTGCGTGCCGAATCGGTGCTCCACATCGAGCAGAGCGAACGCACCCACGGCGTCCGCGTCGACCGCCAAGCGCTCGACTCGAGTCTGGTTGTGGCTCATGCCATCGGAGTCATCGATGAGCCGCCGCTGCCAGAACACTTCGCGCTCGGCCTGGTCCAAGCCCTCGAGCAGGCGCGCAGCCAAGCAGAACAGGAAGGGCGTGGCCGTGCAGTGACGGCACGGCTCACGCCCGCTCGAAACTGGGAGTGGGCCATCTTCCCACTCGATGAACTGCCCCCCAGCTGGCGCACGCGAAGCTGAGGCGTGATGGTGACCGCCAAAGGCCCCGCAGGTGATACTGGGGGCATGGCTGTTCCGTCCTCATCGTTTCCGGTGCCAGACGCCTTCGAGGTGCTGTGCGAGCAGTACGCGAGGCGTCTACCGGCCAGCTTGGCGGACCTGACGGGCCCCAGCCGCGGCTCGGTCGAGTTGCCTCTGCATGTGGCCTGGTCGGGCCGGCGCTCGTACACGCTGGATCAGCCCCGGTCGCGGATGGGTCTGTACCGCACCGTCCTGGCCGAAGGACAGCACCAGGACCTGATCAACCTCCTGAACCGGGACCTACTGACCGCTCAGTGGCCCACGCTGCGGACATTGATCAGCCGCCCGCTCCGCCACACCTGGGAAGCGGCCTTCCCTGAACTGGCCACCGCCAGGACCACGGCCGCGTGAATCTGAGCGACCTGCACCGCCGGCTCCTGGCCGACGTCCTGGCCATCGGTACGCCCTATCCCCTGGTCATCACCGGCGGTTACGCGGTCCAGGCCCATGGCCTGGTCGACCGCCTCAGCCAGGACCTGGACGTGGCCACCGAGAACCCCTCTCCTATGGACGAGATCACGCGCACGGTCAGCGACGGCCTCGCCCGGCGCGGCTGGCATGTCCGCCAGATCGAGACCAGCCCACTCTCCGGTCGGCTCATCGCCGCCGACCCGCATACGGGCGAGGAGTGCGAGGTCGACATCCTTAAGGAAGCTTTCTGGTCCTCGCCGACCACGACCGAGCTCGGACCGGTCCTCGCCCTCGACGATGTGATCGGCACCAAGGTCCGCGCACTCGCCGATCGGGGCGCGGTCCGCGACCTCATCGACGTCCACGCCGCCTCCCGGCTGCGCACCACCGCCGACCTCGAAACGCTCGGCCGCCGCCACGCCCGCTACGAATTCAGCCTGCACGAGCTGCGCGACCGCCTCGTCGGCGCCGAATGGTGGGACGACGAGGACTTCGCCGACTACGGCCTGGAACCCGCCCGGGTAGATGCCCTGCGCGCGTGGGCCTTGGCCTGGGCCGGCGACCTTGATATCCGGCTGCACGGCGAGGAAATCCCAGGGGAAGACTGACCTCTCATACGCTCACGCGGTCTTCAGTGCCCGGCGCACGGGTCAGCGTCGGCAGGCATCGGCTTGGTGTCCGCCGCCAGGCAGGAGGAGTGGGGAACCGACGGAATGCGCTGATCAGGCTGTACCGCTCGCCCACTGGAGCTTCGTCCCGCGCCCATCAAGATCTTTTCCCACCGGCCAGGCGAGAGGCTGCGACCGAGCACGCGAGTTGGCACCGTTCGCTAAGTACAGAGCTCAGTCGGCCGCGCAGGCCAGGCCGTACTAGTCCGCAGATAGCGATCAGGGAGGACGCACTGTGCAGGGCGCGTGGCATTAACGTCGCGCGGGGTGTCGGTGCTATCCGGAATCATGGATGCATGGGCGAGAAGAAGCGGAAGAAACCGCATGTGCTGACTGCATACGACTTGATGGGACGTTCGATCGCCGCTGACGTCATGAAGGCACCGGCATATGAGGCAATGTCCAGCAAGATCATTAAGAGTTCAGGGATCCAAGACGCTCTCGGCCGGCTCACGCAACAGCGAGAGGCTGTGCTCAGGTCCCATGTCAGCAACCTGGTGATCAGGCCGGTCGACGTCCCGTGGGTGCGGGATACGTTCATGAAGCCCTACTACGTAGACCTCACTCCGAGCCTGACCACGTCCCTGGGGTTCGACCCGTTCGGATTGAACAGGAGTATCACGGGAATCGCTGACACCTTGCGTCGCAGCATCATCGAGGCTGCGGGCATCGACTGTTTCTTCGAGGGGTTTGCGCCGACCGTACGGTTCGACATCAATGATGTGCTGCCGAACCCTTTCCGGAACATGGTGTGGCCGCTGTCGCCGCAGCTGCCGGGGCTTGCCGAGAAACTTGCAGACATCCTCCTTCCGCCGAACCTGCAAGGTTTCAGTGAGACCGAGTGGACGCAGCTCATCGACATGGTGACCGAGGACGGCATCGGCCTCATCTGGGCGCCGAGCAAGCGGCATCTGCGGGCCCTGCTCTCTCAGCCCGACCGGGAGAGTCGATACGCCTACCTGCACGAGCAGCGTGAGGACTTGTTCGACGAGGTGGCCGACGGGCTGCGCCAGGTGAGGCAGGAGGAGCTCGAGGACCTCGCCGGTTTGGGGCTGCGCGCGGTCGACGCAGCACGGGCTGGCCTGTGGGAGGCGGGTCTGTCCCTAGCCACCAATGTCTGCTACACGGCGATGGAAACCAAGGCGCTTGCCTGGTACCACGATGAGTTCAAGGAAGTCCGTGGTCCGCGCGGCGGCCCCATCCAGCAGCTCGGACCTGGAACAACACTGACCGCCATCATCACCACCGTGCCGTTGCCATCAAGGCGCGTCGGCATCTTTGAACTTCGTGCGCACCTCGTCATCCGGCCGTTGTCGGAGACCTTCGCACCAAGCGCCACTGTGGATGGCAAGCACAACAGGCACGCGATCTGTCACACAGCATCGTCCACCTCGATTCGTGAGGAGTACCTGGTTCCAGCGCTGCTGAACATGCACTCGTTGCTGCGAGGGCTCGACGAGAAGATGACGGACGACGAGGAGGCGGGCGACGAGGAGGAGTGACGGCGACCGCTCGACGTTATCCATGTTCACTACATCATTGCCGCCGCCAGTGGCCGAGTGCAGGGCGTCGGCGAGATAGCCGGCGGCGAGGAACAGTGCCCGCAGCCAGCCCGTGTCCTAGGCATCCGTGCCGTACTGCGGCACCTCGGCGGGGGTGAGGTCGTCTCGAATGCGCAGTAGGCGTACGGGGTGTCGCCAGCGCCCCACGGTGTCCAGGGAGACATCGGCGGCGATCTCGGCGACCAGGAGTGGGTCGACCAGCTGCACCGTCAGCTTCTTGTTGGTGCCCCATCCCGCGGAAAAGGACCATCCCGTCCAGGGATGCCCGTGGCGTGCGGGCGTCAGCTGGCCGGCCAGCGTCTGCGCGAGGGGGCGGGGAAGGACAGTGGTGCGGCCGGCGAACTGCAGCTGGCCCGCGCGGTCCAGACGCCCGAGCAGCACCGTGGCAGGGGCGGCGAGGCTACCGCTGACGGCGCCGATCACCGCTTCGGTGCTCTGCCGCGACCGGTACTTCCGCCAGCCCCGCCGGCCGGGCAGATACGGCTCGGCGAGCCGCTTGAAGACCAGCCCTTCCATTCCCACCGCGCTCCAGGTGAGCCACTCGGCGGCCTGCCGGGGGTCGGTGGTCGAGGGGCACAGGGTCCATGGCGGTCCCAGCTCGTAGTCGGTGAAGAGCCGTTCGAGGGCCGCCCGGCGCGACGCGTAGGGCTTGCGCGTGAGGTCCTCGCCCTGGCGCAGGAGATCGAAGGCCACGAAGTGGGCCGGCGCCACGGCGGCGATGTTGGCGGCCGCGGCCGCGGTGCGGTTCAGCCGGCCCTGCAGGCGCTCGAAGGCGAGCCGGTCGTTCTCCCACACCACCAGTTCGCCGTCGAGCGCGGTGTCGCCGGGCAGAGCGGCGGCTGCCGAGGCGATCTCGGGGAAGGCGGCCGTCATGTCGGTGCCGCGGCGTGAGCGCAGCACCACGCGGCCATCCGCGTAGCGGGCGAGCAGAGCCCGGTAGCCGTCCCATTTCGGCTCTGCCGCCCAATCGGGCGGCAGAGCGGGGTCGTGCACGGCGGCGGCGAGCATGGGGTCGGGCAGCGTCCAGGACATGACCAACCCCTTCCACCGCCGGGACGGAGCGGGGAGGAGGTCGCCTGATCAGCCGTCGTCTTCTGGCGCGGTCAGGGACCTACGACCGGCCGGACGGGGGCGCGGTGTGACTAGGCGGCCTGCGTCAGCCCCTCAGTCTCGGGGACGGCAGGTGCTGCGCCCTCGGCGTGCTTGAGTGCCATGCGCGCTCGGACGGCGACGTCGCTGGTGCAGCGCTGCCAGTGGGGGTGTGCCTGCACGTCGGCGGCGGCCTCGCGCAGGTCGTCAAAGAGCTTGTCGTACTTCGCGCCTTGTTCCGCGGTCCATCCATCGGTCTTGGGCCGTGATGACTCGTAGCCGCGAAGGCCGCCTCCCTGACCGGTGGCCTCCCATCCCTCGTGCGGTACCCGCGACCACGGGAGGGTCGCCTGGAAAACGTGCAGCTCGGCGTAGAGCGTCGCGGCGCGCAGCTGCAGGGCGATCAGGTCAGCGGGAAAGTCGAACGGATCAAATTCGAGGGTGTGGGAGTCGTCGGTCACGTCGTCGAGATTAGTCCGTACGTCTGACAATGGTGTCGGCTGACGGGCCGGTGCCCCGGTCAGGCACCGGCTGGCGGCGCACCCCGGAAGGCCACCACTGCCCGCCTGACCTGCGCCGCCCCGCTCCACTCCCCCACCTGGTCACACGGCACCGGGCGCTGCCCGCGCACGAGGGCCTGGGCGACGTCGGCGAGCGCCACCGGATCGGCATAGAGCGGTGGTCCCAGCGGCCGGGTGGTGTCGGCGAGTCGCCGGCCTCCGCGGCCGGTGCGAGCGGAGCGCCATCCGGTGTCGTCGCCCCAGTGCCAGGTCACTCCCAGGCCCGTGCAGCGGCTGCGGTCCCACTCCAGCAGTGCGCACAGCCGCTGCTGCGCTGGTCTGGTCGCGTGCTGGCCCGGGTAGGCGGCGCCGTAGGTCCACAATCGCCCAGGCGGGATACCGCGCGCGGCGAGCTCACGGTCGACCGCCGCGATGTAGGGGGCGTGTGGCAACAGCTCTTCGGGGCGCATCCCGTCCTCCTACGAGGCCTTGCCGAGCAGGGTGGCCGCGGGAACCACCGCGCCCGCGCCGAAACGCGAGTTGGCGTGGTCGATGGCGCCCTCGGCGAGCAGCCGCGACTCGCGGGTCCTGTCGAAAGTGATCTGCACCGCGGCTCTCTTCGCGTCAACAAGGTCTTCGGCGCGAAGAGCCATTCCGATCAGCCTGGCGCGCTCGAGCCCGGCCGCGTCCATGAGGCGGTACGCCATCGTCCTGAGGTCCAGGTCATGGGCAGTGGCTTCCGGCAGACGGCGCGAGCGCTCCCAGCTCGCCCCGCCCGCGAACTTCAACTGCAGGGTGAGCGCGCGTGCCGCCTGCTCGCGGCCGCGCACCGTCGCGCCGAGCTGCACGACGAGGTCCAGGAGCGCAGCGCGCACCCGGCCGCCATCGAGCTCGTGCCGTTCAAAGCGACGGCGGACCACAGCGGACGCGGGCAGATCCTTGGGTGTGACCGGGCGCGGGTCGATTCCCCGTGCGCGCTCGGCCACGAGGCGTCCGGCGCGGCCGCCGAGGATCCGCTGCACCGTGGCCACCGGCACCGCCGCGAGCGCACCCACCGTGTGCAACCCGTACCCCGTGAGCGCCTGCGCCTGCTTCGGGCCCACCCCGTACAGCGCGCCCACCGGCAGCGGCGCGAGGAACTCCCGGGTCTGGTCCGCCTCGACGACGAGCAGCCCGCCCGGCCCCTCGATCTGCCCGGAGGCGGTCGCCGCAACCGCCCAGGACCGGCCGACACCGATCCGGAGGTCGACACCGAGGTGCGCGAGCGCGCGGATCCTGACGACCTCACCGATCCGGCGCGCATCCGCGCCCAGGCACCGGAACGCGCCGCGCAGTTCGGCCAGGGCGCTGCCCGGTGGGATCGCCTGAACCGTCGGCGTGAGGTCCCTCAGCAGCTCCAGCACCTGCCGGTAGAGCCGCTCCGGGAGCCCCGCCGGACACCGGACATGCATCACGCTCGCCGCCCCGGCCCCGCTGCTCCGCTCACTCACGGCCCTCACCTCCACCTCTCACGCTACCCGAACAAGTGTACGAACGGCGAGGTAGGTGGGCGCCCATCACGGCCCTGATCCCTCGTGCGACGGCGCCGGGCTGCATGAGAGACCTCCCCTCCCGGTCTGGTCTACGTCGTCATCGCGCGGCCCGTGATCACTCGGTCAGGTTGACCACCCGTAAGGCACCCGCCTCCGGGCTCCGCGCTGGGGAAGAGTGGGCCGTGTGCGCCGCCGGATCGTGACCCTTGTAGCCCTCGCCCTGCTGAGTACCGCCGGGTGCACCTCCGTGAGCCCGCACGTCGATCCGGATCGACTGCCACCTCGCCAACCGCGCGGCGAGGCCCTCTCTCCGCTCAAGTCCGGCACTCCGGCCGTACAGCCTGCGGTCCATGACGCGTTGCTGAAGAGCGGCACCGGCAAGCCAGAGGGCAAAAGGTTCAAGAAGGCCAAGGAGGCAGCGCCTCCCCGTGAGAAGCCCGCCGCCCTCGCCCGCACGCGTCCAGCGCCAGTCCCTCCACGTCCCCCCACCCCCGTCCTCCAGGAGCCGGCGCCACCCCAGCACGCAGCGCATCGCCGGGAGCGGCGTGCCGAGCCGGTGGCGCCGCGGCCCGCGCGGCCGCGGCAGACGTACGACGGCAAGGTCGTGTGCCAGATGGCGCACGGTGTGGCCGACCCCGCCATCGTGGCCTTGTGCCGGGAGAACTTCGGTCGCTGAGGGCTGTCAGCGGTGGATCTTGGCGCAGGGCGTGCCGTTGGCCTTGTTGAACTCAATGCAGAGCCACTCGCCGTTGTAGAAGCGCTTGTTGAGCTTCCAGTCCACGTACGCGAACTTCGTCATGCCCGCTGACGCAAACTTGGCCATCTTCCACCGCGTGACCGCGTACCTGTTTCCCTTGTAGACGCTGTACAACCTGCCCTTCGTACCGTTGACGTGTCCGTCCATCGAACCGCCCGCACTGGCGACGTGGAGCTTCTTCCCCCGGACAGAGATGGACACCTTGCCCTCGTGAACGTTCGCATCTGCCGGAACCGCCGCTGACGAAGCGGGAGCCATCAGCAATAGGGCACCGGTCGCGGCCAAGGCCGCAGTGATCAAAGGTCGCATGATCGCCACAACAGGCCCACCCGATCCTGCCGTCACGGCAAGCCCACGATGACCACCCCCAAGAGCGAGCGGATCACGCTGGCCGCGTGCTTCGTCGCCGAGTCGCCGCCGCTCCGGCGGAATCGCATCCTGAGAAGGGCGCCGAGAAGTATCAGCTGGTTGACGGGCGGCCCGGGAAGTACGCCATCCGCCTGGTCGTCGCGGAGCAACTCCGCGTTCCCCACGGGGACGTCCGTGACGTTAGGTCTGGGGAATTACGCGACGTACCGCAGTAGGACGAGCATCAACTACGGCAGAGGGTGCGAGACCGGCGTGCGCGGCCCCGAGCGGCCGATGCCCGCGGCAGCCGCGGCCAAGTCCCGGAGACCACCGCGCGGCGCGGACTCAGTCAACCGCAGCGCCTCGACAACGGGCCCGCGGCAGGGCGGCGTTCCACGGAAGGATCTCCTGAGCACTGCCTAACTGCGTTTACGGCAGTACATGCAGTACCCGTCTTCCGGGTGTGGGCCGACGAGTCGGGTGAGCTGCTCCCAGGGTGTACTGCGGGTAGTCGTGTCGATCAGGGACTTCACCGCGCCGGTCAGTTCCTCGTTCATGCTGGGGGCCAGGCCCACCAGGTGCACCGGGGTGACGGGGTGCCACACGACGTGCTCGATCGCAGCGGCGAGGTCGGCTGCGTCCCCGCATTCGGGCAGGACCACGAGCTGGTCCTGGTCCGTGACGACGAGCGCGATGACCGGCGCCGGGCCGTAGCGGCCGTCGGATTTGACCGTGCGCAGCATCACGGTCTCCAGCGGTGCGCCCATGGTGGTGTCGAATGCGGGCAGAGCGCGCGGGACGTGGAGGGCGACGAGGCTGGTGCCGGGCGCGGTGGCGCACCAGCCGGGTCCGGCGAAGGCCGGCCAGGTGCCCAGGACCGCTCCCGCGGCACCGAGCGGGTGGGCGTCGAGGGCGTCCAGGACCAGCTGGGCGCGGTAACTTCCGCTCGCCGGGGCCGCTTTGACGGCCTCGGTCAGGCGGGGGGCGGCGCACGCGGGCAGCTGGGCCGTGTCGATCACGACGGTGCGGGCGCTGTCAGGGTCGCCGAAGATCCGGTGAGCATCGCGGGCCAGGCGCTGCGAGGGCGCGTGCTCCATCAACCAGCGCAGGCCCTGCCAGAAGTCGCCGTTGTAGGCATGCTGCTCGGGGGCGAGAGTGAACCGGACCGGGACTTGCCAGACGCTCTCGTCGCAGTCGGCAGGCAGAGCGGTGCGGTCGGGGAGTGCGCCGGGTCGCCAGGCGTCGGAGGCCTGGCCCCAGCGGGAGTCGCCGAGCTCGCGCACCGACGCGGCCAGGTCGCCGGTGAGCCGGTCGGCGCTGGCCTCGCAGCGGCGGCGGAACGCGTCGGCCTCGGCCAGCGGCGGCGGGAGGGGCTCGGTGAGCTGGATGCCGGGCCGCCACGCGGTGACCAGCGGTGGTGTCGCACATCCCGCGGGCCACCAGGGCAGCCGGTGCCCGATCGCGGCGGCGATGTCGTTGAACTCGTCTGCACCGGCGGGCACTTGCCGCATCCGATCCACGAGGTCTTTCAGCTCGTCGGCGCCCGTCGTGTCGGAGCGGTGAAGGTCGAGCAGGCGGACCAGGCCCGCGTAGCTGCTGAAGCTGGGCTCGGCCTCCGTCGGCAGGATCACGAGTGTGCCCAGCAACGCACCCTGCGCCTCCTCGTACGGGTCAAGGCCGGCGAGCAGCTCGTGCACCAGGTGCTGCAGCGGACTCCCGTACGGCCACGCAGGCGGCCACCCCAGGAGGCGGGCGCTCTCCCCCGGCGCCATCACCGTGGCCAGCCAGAGCGAGGGGCCGCTGCCCGGCCCACCGTGCGGCGTGTAGGAGGCGACATGCACATCGACCGGCGCCCGCCTCATGTCGGCATCCACGCCGGGTTCCTGACACAGCTGGACCGTGCGCTGCCCGCTGTGCTCGAGGTGCGGGCCGTCCGGGCCCGGCAGCAGCCACGACGCCACGTGTACCGGCAGTCGGCGGCCGGATGCCGCGCACCAGCGGGCCACCGTGCGGCCGCGCCACAACGGCCGCTCCTCGGTGCTGTCCTCGGCATCCGGCACAGGCAAAGGGGTGGCCGTACCAGCCGTGCCGGGTGAGCGGAGTTGGGTGATACGGCCCTTGGACAGGCCGGTCATCCGGGCGATGTCGGCACTGCTGCAGGCAGGGGGGAGGTTGCGGAGAGTGCCGCGGGAGCGGAGTAGGTTCACCCACCGCACGCTAAACGAAGTGTTTAGTGAATGGTGGGGAGTTAGCGGAATCGGGTCAGTCTCATCGCAACGCGATCTGTCATCGCGCCCGCAACTCCTACGGACACTGAGAAGTCGGGCCGGGAGCTCAAACAACCGGTCCTGCGCGATCAGGGACGCGCCAGCGCCGAGGATGTGTTCGGCTGTGGGGCAGCGGCGATCTCCTGGTTGATCAAGGAAACTACGTGCCCGGGATGGGCCCGCTCATCCCCGGCGTCCAGCTCGATCCAGGTCCGCAGGATGCTGCTCTCGTCAATGTCGGTGTGTTTCCACAGGTTCCAGGAGTTGTCGCCCCGCTGGAACACCCAAGGGGATCCAGCGCTGTCGGTGATCTGGACCAAGCAGCCACAACCGGAGCCGTCGTCGTAGTTCTCGCGCAGTTCCGCCTCGTCGTGAACGTGGTGCTCGGTGATCAGCGTTGCTTGTTCCCCGAGCAGGTCCGCCACCGCCGTGATGGTCTCGTGCGCGTCCTGTGGCTGTCGCCCCAGGTACGGGGTTTCAGCCAGGATGCGTACCGCTGTCTCCGCATCGCACGTTGCGGCACGCGCCTCCTGTCCGGCACATGCCGTCGCCATCTCGGCGTTGCTGAGGTTCGGTGTCTCAGGGTCGTTGAACTCCGGCAGCACGACGTCGTGACGCGCGTCCATGACATGCAGGTATCCGGCCAGTTCCTCCAACGCTGCTCCGGCCGCGTCGATCTGCGCATACAGGGCCGAGGCGACGACAGCGGCCTGCTGCGGGGTGTAGAGCGCCCATTCGAGGCCGAGCCCCGCAGTGGTGGCTTCAGCGGCCTTGGCCCCGGCAATCGCGAGCGCGATGATTTCGTCCGGATCGTCCGGTCCCCCACTGTCGGTGACCAGTTCGAGCCCGCCGCACACATCACCGATCAAGCGCCGGCTGCCCTCGGCGTCCGCTTCGGCAGCACGCCGCCACAGGTCCACCCAGTTGTGCGAGTCAGCCATACGTCCTCCAAACTGCAGGGCTCTCCGGCAGGGGCACGGAGGATTCTTGCGCATGTGAGACGACCAATGCGGTGCACGAGGGCCATGCGGTCAACCATCCCTCTAACGAGGGAGCTGGTCGCCCATGCGCCCTCCTGGGCGCCGATCTCTCCCCTGGGTAAAGGCGGGTACCCAATGGCGGAGATCGGCACTCAGGCCTTGATCAGAAGGCCGTAGAGGGGATCTGCTGATCTACGGCAGTCGCGGCAGCTGCGGCCGTGAGGGTCTGCTCCCATTCAGCTTCGGCGGTGCGCTTGGCTTCCTCTGCCAAGACCTTGCACCGTCCGCACAAGCCCTCGGTCTGAATTGGCCGACCGCACGGCTTCCCGCCATATCCGGGGCAGTTCTCCCCGTCCGATGACGTCTCCCGGCACACCAGGCACAGCGTGCCGGGCGCGATCACCCCACGGCCGCATCCGTCCGCGCACACCGACTGCTCGCCACCGAGGCAGACCCCGCACAAGTCCTGGCCCGGCAGGGCGAGACGAGGGCAGAACCCATCCTCGCCGGCGCAGGGAGGGTGCGTGTCATGCACGGAGTGCACATCCACGGGCGGTGGGGTCCAGATCTCCCGCTCCTCCAGGGTCGGCTGGAGGAACTGCCCGACGGGCCGTTGCTGAGCGGGGATCGGCCGTACTCCTGCGGTGGGACCCGCGGCCATCAGGTCGCGCAGTCGCCGCCCGACGACCGCAGCGACCGTGGTGTGCAGCGGCTGCGGCAGCGATCGCGACAGCAGGGCGTGCCGGATCTCCTGAGGGGTGAACCCCTCTTCCAGCATTCCGGAGACGACCAGGCCCTGATCCCGCAGGGACTGCGCATGGGTGATCGTCCACTCGGGAGCCTCTGCCGCGATCGCCCGCAGTACCTCCACCCCGGGCGTCATCTCGACCCGCACGACGACAACGCCTGGCGAGGCACAGCCCTCTTCGTTGCTGCTGTCTTTCAGCACGGCGTCAGCCGTCGCTGTCCCAGATCCACCGGCCGATGCGGGCCCCGGCTCCTGGTCCTCGATGTTGCTGCCGCCCCCGTCCGTCCCTCCGTCCGTGTCCGAACCGATCTCTGAATCGTCTTCTCCAGCTTCAGACATGGACGGAGGGACGGAGGTCGCGGGATCTGGAGAAGGGCTCTGGACAGGGTTATAGATATTGGGCGTCACCGGTGACGCCACCGTCCCGTCATGGGTGACCCCACCCCTGGCGTCACCCATGACGCCACCCCCCTCGTCGGAAGGTGGCGTCACCGGTGACGCCACCCCCTCCTTCTTCCGCCCGCCCTTCGGCTCGACCCCAGCGCGCCGCTTGGCCTCCACGCGCTGCTCCACCACGGCCTTGGCCACGTCTGCCGCCGCCTCGCCCGGCTTCAACGGGTCAGACCACTGGCCACGCCAGAACTCGGCATCGTTCAGGAAGTAGATGTTCGCGTCGTTGACCTTCTTCGACCCCCGCTTCTTGCGCTCGGTAACCGTCCAGAGACCGGCACACAGGCCTTCCAGAACGGTGCGGTCGAGCGTCTTCTCCGACACGCCGAGCTGCGCGGCGAGCTCCCGGCGGTACGGCTTGCCCTGCCTGGTGTCCCGCGCCCCGGTGTCGGCGTACGTCACCAAAATCCCGTACAGCGTTCGCAGGTTCGTGCTGTACCGCGGATCGCACATCCACTGCGAAACGATCTGCCCAAACGGCAAGCCGCCACCACGGCGGACTTCGGGGCCGTACTGCTTCGGGGCGTAGCCGGTCATCGGTCCGCCCTCGCAAAGGCGAGGTCCTGCGCGACGCTCAAGAGAGCTGCCGCCGGGTCCGCAATCCGCAGCGGCGGCAACAGGGCCAGGAGCGGCCCGAAGCAGACTGCCGCACGGGAGGTGATCAAGAACTTGCGCATGCCCGGGAAGGGGACGCGATGAGCCGCGGATGTGACAGAACGAGCGGAAGAATCTCTGCCCACGCCGTGCAGGGTGGGCAGGTCCGCGGCCGCGACGGGGCGGCGACGGAAGTGGTGCATTGGTGGATCTCCCCTGATCGGGGAGCCGTGATCAGCATTGCGACCAGTCAGATAGCGGACAAAAGGGCCCGTGCTCTGGAATCTCGGGCTGTCGCGCTTATCCTGTGGGTAGGTGACCACGCGGACCCTAGGGTCCACGGGCATCACCCGGCAGTCGAGGTCACCTCGCTGCTCACGACTCGATGGCTTTGATGAGGCCGAGTCGATCGCTAGGGAGCGGTCTCCGTTGTGGCGACGGAGGCCGCTCCGCGTTTTTACGGTGGGCTGGTCATGGTCTTCGCTCTCTAGCCGGCGACTGGGTCGGGTTCAGGTGCGGGGTGCTTCGCGGCGAGGCCCTGCAGAAGCCGGGCGTATTCCTGCTTGTGAGGCGGCCTCGGCTCGGCCCGCCCGGATTCCCAACGGGCCACCTGTACGCGGTGGACGCCGAGCGCTTCGGCGAACTCGGCCTGAGTGAAGCCCCCTGCCCGGCGAAGGCGCGCACGCTCAGCCGGAGAGGGCAAGGACGCGGAGCGGGCAAGCAGTGAGTCGACAGAAGCGCCAATGTCGTGCTGCTTCACTCGATTCTCCTCCCAAGATCACTCTAGAAGCTACACAGACACTACAACTGGTGAGGCTGCTCTGTACGCAAGTTGATGGTGTGTCGGCCCTTGAAGTTCTCCTCCGCCTGGCCCCTGGTCGAACCGCGACACGTTCGACACAGCACGTACGGCGCTGGCACTACCGTTCGCCGTGCCGGTTACCACCACGCTGACCAGCGGCGTGCCACGCCTGTCACAACGTCATAACTCCCTGCGTGGTTAACGCCGCAGCGTTTGCAGCCGGTCGCTGGGATGCATCACAACGGAGGCCGGGCGCTGAGCCATCCACCCGGAAAGTCGGTGCTCCGGCGCCTCGGTGCGGACGTGGGTGAACCCCTCGGCGAAGTAGTACTTCTGCAGCTGCGTGTTGGCGCGCCAGCAGTCGAGACGCACCCAGGACAAGCCCTGTTCGCGGGCAACTGAGCCGACCCAGTCGAGCAGCCGGCCACCGAGATGCTTGCCTCCGGTCGATCGCGCGGTGATGAGCTTGGCCACGTACAGAGCCGACTCCGGGATGTCGTCGTCAGTCCAGAAGTCGCGGTCCGCAGGGGCGAGTGTCACGGTCGCGAGCACCTCGTCGGTGTTGTCGACGGCCACCCACGTACGGCCCGCCTCGATGTCAGCGTGCCACTTGGCCAAGGCCCGTTCGCGGAATCCCGGGGCGCGCCACTGGTCGATACCCGCGGCCGCCAGCCACTCCTCTGCCTCGGTTCGAAGGCGCATCAAGGCCCCCTCGTCGGCTGTCGTGGCGACACGTACGGTCAGAGCGGACGGCATCTAGGCCTCGCCCTCGTAGACGAACTTGTTCAGGTGACCTGGGGCGACGGTGACCATCACGCGCACGGGCTCGCCGTCGGCGCCGAAGCCGATCCGGGCGTGCCGGACGATGGGCGTACCGATATCTGGCGGCAGTTCCAGTCGCTCGGCTTCCTCGGCCGTGATCGGGGGCCATGCCATGAACTCGTCCCGCCAGCTCTTCTGCGGGTTCCCGGTGCTGGCCAGGATCCCGCCAGGCATCGTGACGTCTTCCTCGAACATGAGCGGGGTATCGAGGGCGATCTTCGCCGGGAACCAGCTGTCGGCGAGCTGATAGGCCTCGCCGTCGACTCGCCGCACGCGCCGCCGGACGACCACGTGTGTCCCTGGTTTGACGCGCAGCCACTGGGCCACGTCCGCCGGCGCCGGCACAACGGAGACGCGCGGTGTGTCCTGGGTGGCGACACGACCTTGCTCAGCCACGGCCGCCTTCCAGTCGTCGCGTCCCAGTGCGGGATCGTCACGGCGCTGCCCGCTCTCGAAGGTGTGCAAGTGCCATTCGAGCGGCTGGACCTTCCGGACGAAAGTCCCCTTCCCCTGGCGGCTGTTGACGTGCCCCGTCGCCTTGAGCAGGGCGATGACGCGGAAGATCGTTTTGTCCGAGACCTCGTGCTGTGCCGCCAGCTCGGCGGTGCTCGGGAGCTTTTCGCCTGGCGACAGCTCTCCCGAGGTGATCTGGGCCAGCAGGTCGGCCGCGATCTCGCGGACCCTTGGCGCTTCTTTTGGCTTCGGCGGCATGGTCCGCAGATTAGCCGAACTTCGAGTCTGAAGTAACGGCACCCCGACTTAACTCAGTGGACTTCGAGTCTGAAGTTAGTGGGCGAAGCGCGCGATGACCTGCATGCACCCGTGGATACCCATACTTTGGGCGCCCATCAGGTGATTCAACTTCGTGTCTGAAGTCGTTGACGAGGTGGATCTCAGGGGCTAAGTTCATGCCTGTGCCCACTTCAGACACGAAGTTGGGGGAACTTGCAACACCCGTCGGCCGCAATTCAGACAGCCCTCGCCGTGCACGTCGCGGTAGTGGGATCTGCGCGGATTCGCCTGCGCCTTGAGAACTCCACAGTTGATGCAAGGACTGAAGCCGGAGCTCCCTCCGGCAGACCCCCAGGTAGGTCCCTGGCTAGGTCGCATTGCCCACGTCGGTGGGCCTGTAAGTCCTTGTCCGCGCCGCCGCGCCCCGTGATGCGTCACGGGATCAGTCGTCTAGGCCCGGCTCAACTCACCTCACGCACGCACCTTGCAGCCCGCACAGGGCAACAGGCCCGGCTCCGCCGCGCCTCATCAACTCATACGTCGCAGCCGTGCGCTGCCCAGTCGTGACCGGCCCGAAATCGGCCCGGTCACGGCGGAGAACGCACGACCCGGCGAGCAGAAAGGAACCGAGTACGTGGCAGAGAACCAGCTGTTCCTCGACTACATGGAGGCCTGGCAGGCCTCCGAAGAACACACCTCGGAGTGCGCGAACTGCCACGACGACCAGCTGTGTCAGACGGGGACGCCGCTTCACGAGCGGTTTGTCGAGCTGCAGAACCAGTACAGGGAATGGCAGGCCGAGCGGCGGCTGATCTAACCGCCGCCCGCCTGCCCGTCGTCGCCCGCCCAGAGGGCGGCGGCGACACCGGAAACACCAGCTGACTCAACGACGACGGCCCTGGGATGCACCCCAGGGCCGTTGTCGGCCGATCACTCAGAGAGGAACCGACTGTGAACTACACCCACATCATGCCAGTCCCGCTGAGCGTGGACAGCGACCCGGACATGGACGAGGCGCTGCGCCGGGTCCGCCAGGGCCAGAGTGGCAGCGGAGGAGTGCGGTGAGCACGGCGACGGTCTCAGGAACCGGAGCCATGTGTGAGCTGCGGCCCGAACTCCCGGCACCGGTCGCTGGCTTGTATCTGCGCCACCGCAGTCAGGGGTTCGTCGCGTACGTGACGGCGTCCCGGGACAACCTTCGGGCGCTGCGCAGGCAGAGCGCCACCGTGCTGGAGGCCTACGGGGTCGCCCCGGAGGCCATCGACGACGTCCAGCTCGTGATCACGGAGCTGTACGCCAACGCGGTCCAGGCCTGCGGCGAGCACGTGCCGCTCGTGGTGGACGTGCACACCACCTGGACCGGCGTCGCCGTCCACGTCCATGACCCCGCCCCCGCCGTTCTTCCCCGCCGATCTGCGGCGCCGGACGACGCCGAGGCCGAGTCCGGCCGGGGCCTGGTCCTCCTGGACGTCCTTGCCCCTGGCTGGACGATCAGGCGCTCCCCCATCGGCAAGCAGATCTGCTGCCACCTCCGCACCCCCGGCACGTAGCGCTGTCTGCCGTCACGCACACGGGGCGGGCACGTGGAAGGTCAGCCCTCAACGGCGCGGCCGCACAGGTCGGTCCGCCTCTGAGGGCCGGAGATCACTACGAGCCCGCCCCACCTCCACCAAGCCCAGCACACCGCATTCGAAGGGACATGTCATGGACTGGCGTCACAACGCGGTCTGCCGCGAAGAGGACCCCGAGCTGTTCTTCCCGATCGGCTCCACCGGCCCGGCCGTGATGCAGATCGAGGAGGCCAAGGCGGTGTGCCGCCGCTGCCCGGTCATCGAACAGTGCCTGCAGTGGGCCCTGGAGTCCGGACAGGACGAGGGCGTCTGGGGCGGCCTCTCCGAGGACGAGCGCAGGAACATGAAGCGGCGCGCCGCCCGCAGGCGTACCACCGCGAACGCCGCCTGACCTTCCGCCGGACGGGAGCAGCAGGCAACTCCCTCACCCACACCACGCTGTTCCACCAGGCCGGTCGCCCGTCGCACGGGCGGCTGGGCTGAGCGGCAACCGCTGCGTCGCCGGGATCGACCCCGACTACACGCGGCTGCTCCCGGCGGCGGACGCGATGCACGACATCGACACCGCGCCGCTGCGCGAGACCGACCCCCTGGGGCAATGGCCCCGGCCGCCGTCGCCTGGCTGCGCCAGTACCTCGGGCAGATCAACAGCACGCCGCCCGCCCGGCGTTGACCGACCACTCCCAACAGACGGCCCTCCGAGTCCTCGGCATTAGAGCTGCCGGGGCCTCGGAGGGCCTGGTCACGACCCTACCGACCGACGCCGACCCGCGGTGACCTCTTACACGGAGGCGCCGGATTGCACGAGAGGACTCCCCCGTGGCCCCCAAGACCGCCACCCGCCGCAGGCGCAAGGCTGCGCCGGCCGCGAAGCCCCGCAGCGCCGGGCGGGCCAAGGCGTCGACGCCGCCGGCCTCCATCCCCTCCCAGACCCTCGAGGACACCGCGCCGCTGGTGGTCCCGGAGGCCGACCCGGTCCTGGCCGACGCCGCCGACCGCGCCGCCGACGTCCGGGACCAGGCCGCCGATTCCGCCGCCCGCCTCCTTGTCGATGGCGAGACCCGCGCCGCCCAACTCGTGGACGGCGCCCGCACCGTGGCCGCCTCGATCACCGAAGCGGCCATGACCGAGCAGGCCCGTGCTCTCGCCGCGGCAAGGGCCGACGCCGACCAGGTCCGCACGGATGCCGCGACCACCGCGGCCGCCGACGCTGACCAAGTCCGTGCCGACGCCGAAGCGAGGGCGGAGCAGCTGCTCGCCGACGCCCGCCGCCAGGCGGAAGAGGCCACCACCACGGCGGCCGTGCAGGCCGATGAGGTCCGGACCGAGGCCGCGCAGGCCGCCGCGAAGACCCTCGCCGACGCGGAGCGCACCGCGGCCGAGACCCGCACCCGCGCCACCACCGATGCTGAACAGCTCCTGGAGCGGGCGCGGGGCGAGGCCGACCGGATGCGCGAGAGCGCGGACGACCAGGCCGCGCAGGTGCGGGCCGGGGCCGAGAAGGTGGCCGCCGGCCTTCGGTGGGACGCCGACCGCGCTCTGGCCGACGCCCGGTCTACCGCTGAGGAGCTGCGGGCCACCGTCGACAAGGATGTCGCCCGGCTGCGCGAACGGGCCGAACAGGATGCGGAGGCGGCCCGGGGAGCGGCGACACAGGCCACGGCCGACCAGGACGCCGCCGCCCAGGCCCGAGCTGAGGGCGAACGGATCCTGGAGGCGGCGACGCAGCGCACCGTGCGGCGGGCCCGGCGCCGGGAGATCCGGGCCGAGTCGCGTGCCGCCCGCCGCAAGGCACGCAACGACGCCCGGCCCGCCGGCGTGGTGCCGCCGCTGTCAGGGCAGGAACTGGCGGGCGTGGTCGCGATCGTGCTGGCCGCCGCGACCGTCTCCACCCTCGGCCTGCTCTCCTCCTACACCGCGCTGGAGACCAAGGCGGCCGGGTGGGGCTGGGAGTGGCCGTGGCTGCTGCCCGTCGGGATCGACGTCGCGGTCCCGGCCTTCACCGGCGCCAGCCTGGTCCTGATCCGCATGGGCATGGAGCTGCGCTGGATCCGGTGGGTGCCCCGGGCTCTCACCGCGGTGACCGTCTACCTGAACTGGAACGCCTCGGACTCCACCGCGGGCCGCCTCGGGCACGCCGCCCTCACCCTGCTGTGGGTGATCTTCTCGGAGATCGCCTCCCACGTGTACGCCACGCGGATCGGCGCGGTCACCGGCAAGAAGCGGATGGAGACCGTACGCCGCAGCCGCTGGCTGCTCGCCCCGATCCCCACCGCTCGCCTCCGCCGCCGGATGATCCTTTGGGAGATCACCTCCTACGGCGAGGCGCTCACCCGCCTCCAGGAGCAGACCTACCTGCGAGCGCAGCTCAAGGAGAAGTACGGGCGGCGGTGGCGGAGCAAGGCTCCGCTGGAGCAGCGGATGGCGCTCAAGCTCGGAGAGGCGCCCGCCGCGCTCGCCGACACGCTCACCCCCCAGGACGCTCACGCCATCGAGCGCGAGGCAGAACCCGAGCACGCTCACTCCGGCGTGAGCACGCTCACCTCCGGAAACGTTCGCGGTGAGCATGAGCGCCCGGCGCTCACCTCCGGCGCTCACGAGGGTGAGCGCGCCACTGAGGACGCAGACGCTCACCGAGCGGAGAGTGCTCGTACGCGCAGCGAGAGTGAGGCGCTCACCGAGCGCCGCCACGCGCGCATCCGGCTCCTCTACACCGAGCTCGGACGCCGACCGGAGGCGAAGGAGATCATCGACGCGCTCACCGAAGCGGGCCTGTCCGACGAACCAGTCTCCCGCCCGACCGCCCAGCGACTGCGCGCTCAGGTCGAAGCTCCGAGCCCGAGCGCCCCGGCGAGCGCCTGACGCTCATCCCCTGCTGCCCTTGGCCGCCACCGGCCTGCGCTCGAGCGTGAGCGCGGACCGGTGACGGCCACGGCCGGCAGGCCGCTCACCCCGGCCGAAACACCCGCCCCGGCTACGAAAGGAAAGAACCCCCATGTCGCCGACGCGCACAGCGGCGCCTCCGAGTACCGCACCACTCCACCTCGACGGACCCGATGCGCCGCCCACGCCCGCGATGCGCCGCTTCATCGCCGCCGCGCTCGCCCAGGAACGCAGCGACATCCACGGCATCGCCGTTCCGCAGGTCGTTCCTCCCCGATCTCACCGTCTGATCCCGGTGAGCGTGCGGAATGTGCTGACCAGTTGGGGCTGGTGGCAGGGGCCGGTAGCCCAGCCGCCCTCAGTCCATCTGCTCCAGGTCAGGGACGTGCTGAAGGCCCTCGGGTGGGCCCAGTCCCTGGACATCACGGTGACCGGGCGCATGTGCGTGCGCGGCGCCCAGTCGATGCTCGAGCGCACCGGCCACGTCACCGGGCACGATCGCGAAAGAGCCGTCCAGTACATGCAGAAGGAACTGGCAAATCACGGCGTCACCATGGCATTTCACGCCTGGAATGACCTGCCGGAACAAACCCTCCAAAAGGTCGAAGGACTGCTCACGGCGGCTGCTCGAATGGCTCTTGAGAACGGAGAGTGAAGGTGCCATCCAACGACGATCAGCAGTTCATCGAAATTATCAAGGGAAATGGAATGAGCACCCCTCAGGAAAGCGCCGGGCACGGGCCATACGGTTCCCCGCAGGCAACACCCAAGACGGGCCTGACGCCACGCGGGAAGGCGGGAATCGCTATTAGCGCGGCCATCCTTTCCGGCGTCGGGATCACCTGGTTCCAGTCGAATGCAGCCGATCAGGCCGCGCAGGAGGCAAAAACTCAGGAGATTGCGCTGCAGAAAGACCGCCTGGAGCTGGAGCGGCTCAAGGAATTGAACCGTGCGGACGCGATCGACCGAAAGGACCAGACGACCGCGCAGAGGACCCGCCAGGCGTCCGTCGACGCGTGCGTGAAGAGCAACGCCAGCAAGGTCGGCAAGGGCTACGGTGCGCCTTCCCAGAGGGACATCGTGGATGACTGCCAAGCCCAGTACCCGACCTCGGAGGACGGCTCCGACATGGCGGCAGCCGGATCAGCCAAGGACGCCGGCGCCGGGGACGGCGTAGAGCTGAACCAGGGCACCCTGATCGGCTTCGGCGCTGGCGCGGCGCTCGTCGGGTACTTCGTCATCCGCGGCCGCAAGGGCAACGCAGCGTAGTTACTTCCTACTTACTTCCCGGCTCGAGAACCCCGGATCAGCACTCCCATGCGAGGGGCTGCCTGCGGTTTTGGGGCGGGAGGTAAGTAAGTAGGAACTCCAGAGAGTGAGGAGTGCGATGGCGACCGACACGGTCCCTGCGGCCGAACCAGGCCCGAACGACCCACCCGACAGCAACCTCCCCGGCGGGCCCGTACGGGGACTGATCGCGCAGGCGCTCGCCGCCGAAGAGGTCGCCCGGCCCGTGCCCGACCAGGGAAGTGCCGCGAGCACCGACGGGGGCGGAGACAGTGACACCCACAGCGCCCCGCCCGGCGTCACCAGTGCCGCCTACCACGCACCGGACGAGGGCGGTGAGGAGAGCACCCAGGCCGCCGGATCGCGGTACAAGCAGAGTGTCTGGAAGGAGCTCTGCCTGGCCGGAGTGAAGCGCTGGGCTAAAGGCGGCGGCACCGAGAACAAGCGCTTGGACTTGCAGAAAGCGCAGGCCCAGGCGAACCAGACCAAGACGGCCAAGACGGTCACGATAAGCAGTTCCGGAGGACTCCCATCCAGGGGCGGAAGTGGCGGCGGATCGGCAGCCCCGAACGGAAAGTCCATGGGGAGTAAATCCCCCACGGGCGGGACGGAAAAGGGGCCCAAGAATTCCCGAACGGATTCCCGCCAGGGCCCTTCAGGGCGCTCAGGTTCCGGTTCCGGAGCGAGTCCGGTAGGAAGCGGAGGAGGTGGCAAAGGAAACCCCGGAAAGGATGGGCCCAAGAACGGTGGCGGCAAGTCCCCGAAGAGTTCCAAAGGGGACGGACGCATCGACGGATCCGGGGGCGGAAAGAACGGACACTCCCCCGGCGCGTCGAAGGGGAAGGACGGCTCCGGTTCGTCCGGGGGCGGCAAGAGTACGAAGGAAAAGGACACCGGCTCCGGGAAGAGCGGCGCCAGCGGGTCCTCCCCGGGCGGCGGCCCGGCGAGGAAGGGCAGCTCAGGCAAGAACGGCGCGGCCGGCTCGAAGGGCTCCAGCGGTGGATCGGGACCCGGCTCGGCCGGCAAGGACGACGGCAGGAACGGCAAGCAGCCGCTGACGGGCGCCGACGGTAAGCCCTACGACACCCAGAAGTCCCGCGAGACGGGTCACGGCGACGGTGTCCGCGCGAACAGGGTCTACGGCCACATCAAGGCATACGGGCGCGGCGTGAAGGACGGCTGGGGCGACCAGGAGGAGGTCCGCAAGAAGGACGAGCAGCGCCTGGACCAGGCGCACGCGACGTGGCAGCAGGACCAGGCGGAGAACGAGAAGGAGGAGCAGGGCATGGGCAAAGCGGCCGTAGCAACGCCCCTTGAGGTCAAGAAGATCGACGCGTCGAAGCTGACCCTGGGCAACGGCAAGAGCCTCGAGCGCAAGGAAGTCCGTACGTACAAGGGCTTCCAGCGGCGTCTGGAGGCGAAGTCCGCGGCCATGCAGCAGGTCGCCGAAGCCACCAAGGCGCTCCAGGCCGCCGCCGAAGAGCAGGCCAAGGAGATCCAGCAGCTCGTAGAGGACGCGAAGGGCGTCAAGGGCGGCGAGAAGCTCATCGGCCACCTGGAGAAGCTCGTGGAGAGGGCCACGATCCAGGCGGGCAAGGCGGAGGAGCTGCACAAGCGAGCCGTGAGGGCCGCAGACGCCTGCAAGGCACTCATCGCCAACATCGAGACCCGCTACCAGCCGCTCTACCAGGCGATCGTCGACTCCGATGAGTCGACCTCCCCGGAACTGCGGTTCTTCCGCGACGCCGGATACACCAAGGCCGCCTAGAAGGAGATGGACCATGTCCGACCTCACGTACAAGGCGCTCGTCGCCCAGGTGAACGCCTACGAGAAGAACCTGGCCAAGAGCGCGGAGCAGATCCGCACCCAGGCAAAGATCATCGACGATGACGCGCAGGACACTGGCCGCGTCGCCGACCAGATCGCAGGCAAGTCCGTCGACCCCGAAACGGTCGGCGAGACCCGCGACCTCATGAAGATCACAGCCGGAGTGTCCGAAGGCGCCATCGAGTTCGCCGCCGCCGCCGACGACACGTCCAAGCAAGCCAAGGCCTCCGCCGAGCAGGCGAAAACCACCTACGGCGGCCTGCAGGAGGCCATGGACCGCTCGACCCTCATCGGCAAGTACGACATCAGCGCCGACTGGCTCCAACAGGAATAGCCGCGAAGGGCGGGGCCCACACGACCTGGGCCCTGCCCTCCCCCACCCACACGGCCATGCCGCAACCCCGCAAGGAGAAACTCCCGTGTCCACGAACACCACGGCGCGCGCAGCGTCGACGGAGCGCACGGTCGCCCTCACCACCTCCGCCGCGCCGATCGCCGTCGGTGCTCTGGCCCCGATGCTCGGCGGGTCCGCCGCCGTCGTCGGCCCCCTGGCCTTCCTGGCGGGCGGCACCTTCCTCGCCGCGAACTACATGGGCACCATCCCCAAGGCCGTCATGGACCAACTCCCCGCCAGCGACGTCCTGTCCGCGCACCGCTCCACCCTGTTCCTGTCCTCCGTGACCAGCGGCCTGGCGCTCAGCATGGGCACGACCCTGGGCGCACAGGGCACGGACGCGCTGATGGCGGGCTTCCTCACCCTGCCCTCCGTGCCCGGCATCCTTTCCCTGGGCTGGTGGGCCGCGGTCGCCCTGGCCCCGTACAAGCTGCGAAAGGTGCTGGGCCGACAGAAGAAACAGGCTCCCGTGCCGCCGATTCCGGTGAACGCCCCGAACCTGCCGCCGACCGAATGGCAGCTGATCATGCGGGCCTGGGGGGAGCACATCTCCCACCCCGACAACGGCACGAACAAGAACCAGGTCCTGGGCGACCTCGTCGTCCGCCCCAAGCAGTGGACCGGCACGATCACCGCACCCGCCGGCGTCGCGGTCAACGTGACCGCGGAGACGGTCTCAAGCGTCTTCCGCGTCGACGCCCGATGGATCAAATTCGCACCAGGCGCCCACGCCGGACAGCGGCACATCACCGTGAACCTGACGGCCCCCGCCGAACTGGACACGAGCACCCTGCAGGGCGCCTGGGCCAAGTGGGTCGCCCCGTCCGTGATGAAGGGCTCCCACCTCGAAGACGTCCAGGCCGACCCGATGACCGGCGGCGAGGTCGCCCAGGTCGTCGCCGACGAGGACACCCCGCGCCTGCTGACCCCCTCACAGGAGGACCTCGCCGGGGCACTGCGCACGACCACACTCCTGTGCTCCTACTCCCGCGTGCCGGGCAACCCCCGACTGGGAACGATCCGCAAGATGCAGCACAACCCACTCGAAGAGGGTGTCCCCTTCCCCGGCCTTCACGTCCTGAAGGCCTCCAAGGGCGGCTACGTGCAGATCGGCCGGCACGTGAGCGGCCGCCCAGCCCGGCTCCAGTTCACCGACCCGGTCCTGGGCGCGCGCCACATCTTCGTCGCCGGCGTCACCGGCTCCGGCAAGGGCGGCCTGTGCCAGATCATCGCGCTGGCCGACCACGTCAACGGCCACGCCATCTTGTACAGCGACCCCAAGGGCTCATCCAACCCGGACATCGTCGACATGGCCGCCTACTCGGGGCTAGGCGAAGAGGGCTGCGTGGGCGGACTCCGCGTCGGATACGCCCTGATGAAGTGGCGCATCGCCCAGTCCGCCAGGCTCGGCATGAAGAACTTCATCGCCACCCCGGAGCGGCCCTGGGTACGCATGCTCGTCGACGAGGCACACGTCCCACTCACCGAACTCGACGAGTACCGGCGCGAAGCAAAGATCATTCTGGAAGCCATGGGCGCCAAGAGCCGCTCGTTGGGTATTCCGCTCGGCATCGTCAACCAGGCCATCAACGCAGACAAACTCGGCGGCTCCACCGGCCTTCGGACCAACCTGATCCAGGGCGGATCGCTCGTCCTGCTGCGCACCGACTCCGACCAGTCAAACCTCGCCTCCACAGGCTTCGACGGCATCGACCCCGGGCAGATCCCCGCAACCTGGGACGTCGAAGAGCCCCTGGTCTTCACCGAAGACACCGTCCTAGACGACCCGCGCTCCACCTTCGGCCTGGGCTACACCCTGGGCCCCGGCGGCGCCGCGGAGATGATGCGGACCTTCATCCTGGAGCGGGCCAAGCCCTACGTGAACCCGGACGAGGTCGCCTACCCCGCCGACTGGCCGGACTGGCACAACCGCCACGAGATCGCCGCGACGCCGATCACGGGCGACGACGACGAGGACAGCAGGCCATCCTCGTACGCGGGCGTGGACGTCCCCAAGACCAAAACCGCAGCGGAGAAGATCCTCGAAGCGTTCAAGGAGATGGGCGGCGCTTTCGACTACGTCGACAAGAAGGATCTGGCAGCCCTGCTCGACCTCGAAGACTCCACCCTGGGCAACACCCTCACCGCCCTGAAGCGCAAAGGCGAGATCCACCTGGAGATCATCGACGGCAAGGAACAACGTGGCCGCTACGCGCTCGGGGCCGACCCCTCAGCGCTCGAAGACGACGATGAGTCCAACGAGGACCTGGCGGCCTAGCCCGTCCCGCGACCGCGGCCGACCCCGCGTCACACCCTTCCACTGACGAACCTCAGTGCCGTCCCAGCCGCTTCACAGGCCGGGACGGCGCCGAGGCACGGACAGCCCGGCCTGTGACACGAATCGGAGATTCCCATGACCGAGCTCCACGACCACCCCCACTCCGGCCCGCAGGACGAATCCCATGAACTGCTCCGGGCCCTGTTACGCCTCGTGCTCCCATACAGCGCGAAGTTCGCCGAACAACAGCGCACAGAAGCCGAACTCGCCGCCCAGCGCCACGTCTGCAGCTCGTACGCGGCCACGCTCGGCTCCGTGCTGGAGCAGCACAACTGGACCGGCAGCCCCGCACAGTTCAACCCCGACACACCGCCGAGCGCACACGTCGACCTCGGCCATGGCCTCCACCTCCACCACACCGTGCACACCGACGACCAGGGAAGCACGCGCCACGTCCTCACGCTGATCGCACCATGCGACAGCGCACCCGGCTGCCGCGGCGCCACCTTCGAACTCCGAGACCAAGACGACCTGATCGTGACGCTCGCAGACCTGCACACCAGGGGCGACCTCGCCGCGCACGGCAGTAACTGCACGAGCTGAATCCCCTCACGGGTGTGCACGACGACCACGGCGGCACCGCCGAACCGACATGAGCGGGCTGACCGCATCAAGTGATGCGGTCAGCCCGCTCCGTTCACGACGAGGGAGAACTCCCGCATGCCTCAACTGCCCATCAGCGTCGAACGACTGGCCCTATCCGGCATGCTCCTGGCCACGTTCGGCGACTTACATCCCACCTGTGACCACTGGTCTATCGCGGCAAAGACCATGTCCACCATGCCGAGGGTCTCGGTCCCGTGGCCCGTGACCGCGACCGGCGGTCCTCCGTTGAGGGGCATCGGTGTCGCGGCCGTACGGCGTCACCGTCTCGCCCCGCGATTCGCTCTTGTAGGTGGTCACTGATGACCTCCATCGACCAGATCGCCACCCTGGCGACGTTCGGCTCGGTCTGGGCCGTGCTCTCTGTCGGCCACAACCTCGCGGACCACGTGATCGGGCAAGACCGACCACCAGGCCGCAGGAAAAGCCGCGCCGTCGACCGCCGAGATCGCCGGTGGCGCCAGTCCGAGGCAGGGCTGGGGCGCGTGCCTGGGACACGTCACCCAGTACCACCTGGTGATGGCCGTGATGCTGACGATCGTCTGGGCTGTTCTACCGCTCCAGATGTCCTGGTCCGGCCTGGTGGCGGGCCTTGTGGTGTCGGCCGTGACCCACGCCTTCCTCGATCGCCGATGGCCAGTCCGCTGGCTCCTGGAACACATCGGCTCCAAGGGATTCGCCGAACTCAAGGCAGCCGGGATGAACGGCATGTATCTCACAGACCAAGCCCTCCACCAGACCGCGCTGCTGGCATCCGCCCTGCTGATCACCGTGGTGTGACATCAGCGGCGGGTGCAGGGGGGGCGACGCCCTGGGCGTCTCCCCCCCCTGCACCGACTGCCCTGCGGCCACTGATCCTCACAACGCCGACAACGGCCTCGCCCTCCGCTGGCACACCCCGACCCGTGAACAGGAGCTCACTCGATGAAGCGCCGCCTCTTCCGCCGCTGTGGCCACACGCCCGGCCCCTTCTCCTCCGAGGACCAGGTCGTGGTCGACGCGTACCGCGCGATGCTTGCCGCGCTGCGCGACCCGGAGCTCTGGACGCCCGGCAGCGCGCAGGATGTCGCCCTGAGGGTCGGCCCGTTCGTCGAGCGCGCTCACCCGCGCCCCGGCGACGACCATGGTCCCGACCTGATCGCCGTCGCGCTGATTCACCCCGACACCCCGCAGGCAGCGGCCTACCTCCAGGGCCGCAAGCTCGGCTACACCGGACGGGGGTGGCTCCGCTGCGAGACGGCCGCGATCCTCGGTGTCTGGCAGCCGGTCTACGCGACGCTCACCCACGCCGCAGCAGGCCTGGACCTCCCCGACGACGTCGGTATGCCCCCGGCCCACTACGGCATTCACGTCGAAGCCCGCTGCGAGGACGACACCAGCCACACGCTCCTCCGCCTCGGCCCATACACCCAGACCCGGCACGCCGAATACGATGTTCGCTTCCTCAATGCCGAGTTGGAGGGCCGGGCGGCCCCCGGCGAGTCCAGGTTCACTGCCCGGGCGGTGGGCGCGCCATTCGACGTCAGTAGTCACGAGAGCTACAGCGACCCGTACGCGAACGACGCCGCCGAGCTCCTAGCCGTCGCCGTCGAAGGAGCGAGGGCGTGACCACCACGATCGCGTGTGAGATCGAGACCAGTGAAGTCGACGACGGGATTGCCCACTTGGCTGTCTGACCCACGATCGAGTTCGGCGAAGGCCTGCAGCCCCTGCAATCGCAGGGGCTGCAGGCCTTCGTTCGTTTCAGGGCACCGGCGGTGAGGCGAGCCCGCGGTGCTGCAGGGCCCGCCGAGCCCCACCTGGTCATGCACCGCAACCGCCGCTTGCGAGCAGGCCTTTCGGTCTCTCTGTGCAAATCGGCAAAAAAGCGACCGCCAGAACGGGGGTGTACGTGGCTGAACGCGAGGGGTCCGGCATGGCCGGTCATCGGAGGCAGAGATCGGCCGCCAGCGGGCCGCACAGCGCCTTTCGCCTCGCTCGGTAGCGGAATCAAACCCACGGATGCACTAATGACGTCCCCTTGATGTTCCGTTGAAGGCTCGGGACGTCAAGTGGGCGCGGGGTGAGGTGCCGTTTCTGCCCCGTGCCGCCTGCTACTGGTGGCGTGAACGCTAGGGTTCGGTGCATCGGTAGTTGCACCATCTCGGAGGACCTTATGACGACGCCGGCTCGCCGCAAGCCCAAGCGCAACAAGGGTGGCGGAAAGCTCAACGAAGCGCGCACCGAGGCTGGCGTCGGTAGCCCGGAGGCCCCTGCTGCTGGTCCTACCGGGATTCACGCGCTGGAGCCAGAGGACGGCGAGCTCTTCGAGCACGACCCGGCTGACGTCGGCCCCAACCCCATGAACCGCCGTCTCGCGCTGCGGAACATGGACGAAATGATCGACAGTGTGACGCGGCAGGGTGTACACACGCCCGGCGCTGCCATGCACACCAAGCTGTTCATGGAGCAGTACCCGGAGTGGGCCGAGCAGGTCCAGCACCCGGAACGCACCTTCATCCTCGGGCCCGGCCACCGGCGCCACGCCGCAGCACTCGCGGTAGGTAAGCCGATGCTGTTGATCCTGCGCGACAAGTGGGCCAAGGACCGTACGGTCGAAGAGAATCTGATCTCCGAGAACAACGACCGCGACGACCTCTCCCCCATTGAGCAGGCCCTCCAGCTCGATCTGCTGCGCCAGCGCGGCATGACCGGCGAGCAGATTGCGGAGCGCTCCGGCTACGGCAATCGCGGCACGGTCAGTAAGTTCCTCAACCTGCTGGACCTCCCCCAGGAGATCCAGACAGAACTCCACGAGCGCCGGTTGTCGCTCAGCGACGGGTACGCCCTGTCCACAATCAGGGACGCGGACAAGAAGAACGACACCGAGGCTGCGCACGAGCTCCAGCTGCGAGCCTTCGGCTGGATGCGGGACGAGGGCATCACCGCAGAGGCGGCGAAGAGCCGACTCAAGGTGCAGTCGACCGTGTTTCCTGCGGGAAACACGAAGATCGAGGCGCCCGGAACATCCGAGGCCGATCGGGACGGGCAGCGCGACTCCGACGATGTTTCCCGCGGGAAACACGAAGGGGGCGAGACGGAGGCCTCCGGCCAGCCTGACGGAGCCGACTCCGAGGCTGACGCTTCGTCGTCGGTGATCCCGCACCAGAGCACGGGCGAAGGCGACGACCAGGAGCAGCAGGGCCCGGACGCTGAAGGAACGGGAGCCAGCTCGAACGAGGGTGAGCACCAAGAGGAACAGGATCAGCTCGCGGCGGCTAAGCAATCGGCGGAGCGCCGCAGCCTCGCTTGCCAGCTGCTGCTCGCGCAGGAGAAGTACGCCAGCGCACCCGATCTATCGGCGCTGCTGGTCAAGGCCGTCCTCAATCCGATCGAGTGGAAGAACGCCGCCGCTCTCGCCCACTCCTGGCTCCGCGAACTAGGGAAGGGATCGAAGGCCGAGCGGCGGCCCTCTGCCTACTTCACGAAGATCTCCGAAGGCGACGACGCGAACCTCCAGCGCCGGGCCGCGTTCGCGATCGCCCTGGCCGCCAACGAGGTGCACGCCACCGAGAACGCCCCCGATTGGGACGACCGCGACCGGGCCCACCTGAACTTCCTCATCACCAACAAGGCCGTCGCGTACGAGCCCACCGCGTACGAGCAGGAGCTCCTCGGGCTGGTCTCCTCCGAGGCGCAGTGACCGCCGCTCCCTTCTCGCTCCCCCGGAGATATCCATGACATCCAGCACCGTGCTCGAAGCCCGCACCAGGGTCCTCGAGAAGACCCGCGTCCTGGTCTTCGCTCTCAAGGCCGGCGGCACCGCCAAGACCAGCTCTTGCACCAGCCTTGCCGCGATCCTCGGGGCCCGCGGCTACAAGGTCCTCGTCATCGACCTCGACCCCCAGTGCAACTCCAGCCAAGTACTCGGGTTCGGTAGGTTCCGCCCCGAGCAAAAGGGCATCACTCACGTGATGAAGGAGGAGGTCCAGCTCCAAGACGCTGTCGTCCAGGCCCGCTACCTGGTCGACGACATCGACCCTGAGGACCCCGACGCCGCGTACGAGCCGATCGAGAATGTATTCATCGTGCCCGGCAACGTCGACGACCCCGACGTCGACGAAACCGAGCGGCTCCTCAACGACCCCAAGTACGCCGATTCCTACTGGATCCGCGACGGCCTGGCCGACATGGACGGCCAGTGGGATGCCGTCCTCATCGACTGCCCTGCCACCTACGGCCGCGCTACCGTCACTGCGTTCGTCGCCCTCGACAAGAACGTCGACGGCGAGGTCGTCCCCCCGATCCTGTGCACCTTCAAGGAGGGCGGCGCCCTGGTCCGCCTCGAGAAGAAGCTCCAGGAGATCAGGGAGCTGCGGAAGTACGCGGTCAAGGGCATCCAACCCGAGATGCGGCATGTCCTGGTCTGCTGCGCCCCCAACTCCTCCTTCGGTACTAAGGAACACTTCCGGACTCTGGGCGAGATCGAGGAGGCATACGCCGACGTCCTGCTGCCGCTCGTCCACTGGTCCGGCGAAGTCCCGAAGATCTACAGGGACGAGTGCCCCGTGCCGATCCTGGCCCCGAACAGCATGCCCGCCCAGGAGTACAACAAGGTCGCCTCTGCACTCGGCTTCCCCCAGCGCGCAGGCTGACCTCTCGACAGATCGACATGTTTCCTGCGGGAAACACGGAGGGCGGCACCAGACTTGGTGCCGCCCTCCGTGTTCTCGACTCGACTGTTGTCCGTGGACAGGGCAGGGAACCCAGTCCGACGTGAGGCGCCGACCGGCGCTGACCAACTTGCGTGGGGGCGTCCAGTCGGACGTGTACTCACCGGCACTCAGCCGAGTGGAGCGGGAGAAGTGATCTTCGTCGTGTGGGGTGCTCGACAGCGTCGGGACCTGCCTTGCATGACGTGCCTGTGAAATTGTGATGGCTGCTCAGTTGTGTGGTTCGAGTAGGGGAGTGACAACAGAAGTGGCTGAGGGGAACGGCCGGGCTGCCATCCTGCTGACACGCACGCACCGAATACTCATCGGCGTGGTCGTCGCCGGTGCGGTCGTCATCGCCGGTATCGGTTTCGCGGGGTCGTACGCGGCCGTGCGCGAGCTTGCCGAGAAGAAGGGCTTCGGCAGCTTCTCGGTGGTTTTCCCGATCGGCATCGACGCGGGCATCTGCGTCCTGCTGGCGCTCGACCTCCTCCTGACGTGGATCCGTATCCCCTTCCCGCTCCTTCGCCAGACGGCGTGGCTGCTCACGGCGGCGACGATCGCGTTCAACGGCGCGGCGGCCTGGCCGGACCCACTGGGCGTGGGCATGCACGCGGTCATCCCGATCCTTTTCGTGGTGGCCGTGGAGGCGGCGCGGCACGCGGTGGGCCGGATCGCGGACATCACCGCGGACAAGCACATGGAGGGCGTGCGCCTCACCCGCTGGCTCCTCTCCCCCGTGCCCACCTTCAAGCTGTGGCGCCGCATGAAGCTGTGGGAGATCCGTTCGTACGAGCAGGTCATCCAGCTGGAGCAGGACCGCCTGATCTACCAGGCCCGTCTCCAGGCCCGCTTCGGCCGCTCCTGGCGCCGCAAGGCTCCCGTGGAATCGCTGATGCCGCTGCGGCTCGCGCGCTTCGGCGTACCGCTGGCGGAGACGGCGCCCGCGGGGCTCGCAGCGGCGGGCATCGAGCCGACGCGGCGCTCGCCGAGCGGTCGTGCAGAAACCCCTACCGCCGTCACGGCCCCGGAGGTTGAACGCGAGCAGCTCCAGGCGCCGGAGCAGCAGCCGGCTAAGGCGGGCGTTGGGGAGGCTTCGCTGCCAGAGCCGTTGCCTCTTCAGGCCACGACGCATGAGTCGTACGTCGCCGTCACGCCGGTCGACGATGCGGAACTTGAGGGCTACGGCGAGGCGTTCCGCGCCTACGTCAGCCAGTACGGCGTGGCTCCCACGGGCCATCAGTTCGGCTACTACCTCATGGACACCTACGGCGTAGCCGGCACTGACGGTCGCCCGTTCTCGGATGGCGAGCTGCGCCCCCTGCTGCAGATCCTTCGGGAGCGAGAGGTGGGCGCCGGCCTGGTGGCCGAGGAGCAGAGTGCGAGCGGTCCGGATACGTCACCGGCACCGATGGGTGCGATGGCGGCCACCGCCGTCGCGACTGCGGCAGCAGAGCCGCATGCCTTCTTCGGCGCACCGTCCGCTGAACCGTCCCGTTCCCCGGAGCCGGTGGCCACGTCGCTGCCCGTGGCCACCGCCGAGTCATCCGCTTTGCGGATGGCGGGCGGGAACGCGGAGGCAGCTCCGGCATCGGCCGGAGCGGCTGAGGAATCCGCCTCGGCTCCGAGCGACGGTGAGACTGACTTGGCGGTGGCCGGCCAGCTTGCCCTGCAGCCGGAGCCGTCACCCGAGGAGGCGGAAACGGTGCCGGAGGACGATCGGGTCCGTGCGGCGGTGGAGCTGCTGCGCGCCGAGCCGACGATGAGCGGAGCGGCGATCGGCCGGAAGCTGAACCTCTCGGAGCGTACGGCGCGGAGGGTGGCCGGTCAGGCGCGCGCCTTCATCGATGAGCAGGAGCGAGCGACGTACCGGCCGCTGCAGTCGGTACCGAATCAGCGCTAGAAGCCGGCTATCGCTGGCCGGTTGCTTGCGGATTCAACCAACCGGCCAGCGTGTAGTCCCTGCGATTGGCCGTTGGATGTCCAGCGATGAGTTGGCCGATCAGGCCGGATCGGCCACCGGCCATGGCCGATCCCGCAGCACCGGCCATCACCGATGACCACGCACGAGCAGGCTCCTGGGCCTCCCGCGCATCGACGGCGGCGCCGACGCCTCACCCATCATCATCGACGGCCGCTGCGGGTAACCGCGGGCTGACCTGCAGGTATCAACCACCGTCGGTGCTGATTACCCGGATCGGGTAACCGATGACCGATCCTGGCTGGCCCCGATGAGCCCCGGTAACCGGCCGCGCGGGACCGCGGTTACCCGGCTTCATCCAGGCTGGCCATGGCGCGAGGGGTGCGCACCGGCGATGGCCCCCTCATCGCTCCGCTGCCCCTGGTATCCGGCGAGCGATGACCGACACAGCGATGAGCGATGGAGGGCGGTTCCAGCCGCGACGGGTCAGCGACTGGCCAACGACGGGTGGGCGATGGGTGGCGATGAAGCGACGACGACCCGGCGATGGGTCGGCCACGTCCACCGGCCACGCCGGCCATCGTCGGCCCACCGCAGCACGGCGGATGGCCGACGATGGCCGACGACCGGCGTCAGGCCTTCACCAGCAGCTCGTTGAGGATCGCGATCGTGTCGTCCTCGGTCTCGGTACCGAGCCGCATGTTGAAGTCCTCGAGGGCCTCCGCGGCTCGCTCCAGGGCGTCGTGGTCGCCGAGCGCGGCGTAGGCCTGGAAGAGGATCCGGTAGAGGCTCTCGACCTCCGGGGCGACGTCCAGTCCCTTGGCGGCCGCCCACACCGCTCCGCGCGGGTCGCGGTTGTCGAGGCAGCGCTGGGCGAGATCCTCCGCAGTCAGGACGATCTTGCTGAGCATGACCTGGGCCAGGTGTTCGGCCCACCGGTAGCGGCGTCGGTCATCGGACATGAACGGCCGACCGCGGACGAGTTCGAGGGCCTCACGCAGCGCCTGGGTGGCATGCGGCCCGCTCGTCGCGGAGGCGGCGTCGACGAGCTGGAGGAACTGGTGCCAGTCGGAGGTGACGGCGGGGGAGAGGGAGTACCGGGCATCGGCGCTGGGGGGCAACTTGGGCAGGAACGGGCGTCCGGTGTCGTCCTGGCCCAGCCACGAGCGCAAGCGACTCACGCACACGTTGCGGTACTTGGTGTGCTTCTCGGTCTGGGTTTCCTTGGTGGGCCACATCGCGGAATCCAGCGGCTGGTGATCACGACCAGGGTGCAGGATCAGCCAAGCGGCCAACTCGGTGTTCGTGCGCCTTCTGCTGCTCTCCTTGACTTCGCCGCGGGCACCGATGACGTCGACGGGGCCGAGTACCCGGATGACCGGGCCAGCGGAGGTGACTCCGGGACCGATGACCGGCGGTTGGGCCGGGACAGGCCCGGCCGGTTCCTGGACAGCGAGCTCGGACTCGGGCTCGGGGAGGCGAACGTTCAGCGTCGGCGTGCTCTGCTGGGCCGGGACCGGCGTCTTGGCCAACGAGATCGCTGCGTCGAAGCCCTCGCCCGCCTCGCTCTCCAGGCCGGCAGCGTCCTGCGCGATCTCGCGCGGCGTACGCATCAGCTCGGGCGGGAGCTGTCGAACCTCGCCGAGGTCCTGGTCGTCGTCGCCCGGTTCGGGGTCCTCGTATGTCGCGAAGTGCGCCAGGCTCGGCACCTGCCCCGGATCGTCCGCAGCCTCCGTCGGCGTGCTCACGACCTTGGGCTCCCACGGGAGACCGCCCCAGGCTCCGGCCGCAGGCACAGCAGCATCCGAGTCGGCCGGAGGCAGGGGAGCGGCCCATTCCCGGTAGGTCTCCTCCGGGACGGCCTCAGCCCGGCTGCGCTCCAAGATCTCCAGGGCGCTGGACCACTCCTCATCCGAGAACGCCTGCAGCTCGCAGTCCAGCTCTGTGCCCGGCAGCGGGAGCCGCACCGGTCCGGCGGCGGGATCGGTGTTCAGGACCCAGGCAGTGTCGGGCAGTTCGAGGGGGAGCGGCCCCGATGTGATCAGCGCGGTGGCGCTGCGCGGCTGGGCCTCCACGATCTGGACCAGCTCGGCCAGCGCCTCCGCGTCCGTGTCGGTGAGGCCGTCGGCCATCACCAGATGTGGTGTCCAGGCGGCCGCGGTGTCGGCTCCGGTCCGCGCGCTCAGCAGACCCTCGCAGCCCAGCACGGTGAAGGCCTGCTGCTGTTCGCGGTGGTGGGCCGCCACGGCGGGCAGCGCCTGGTCTAGGTCGTCGTGCGCGGTGAGACGGTCGGGGATCTCCGCCGCGAGCTCGCGGACCGCCGAGCCCGCCAGGCTCAGGTCGAGGTGGTGGGCGAACTCGCTGGTGGACAGCTCCAGGGCGAGGGCCCGCTGGACCGCGGTGCGAGCGGGGCCGGTCAGGTGCAGATGACCGACGTGATCGAGATTGACGAGGACGAATCGGCCCGCGGGATCCCAGCCGAGGCTGAGCAGCGCCGGATAGGGATCCTCCACCGCGTCAGCCTCCTCCGGGTCCAAGAATTCGGGGCTGGCGGTGGGGCAGCTCCACTCGAGCGTGCCGGGCTCGGTGTCGAACGGCGCCACCGCGGGGGCAGGCGCGGTCAGATGCAGCACGATCTCGCGCTCGCCGACGACCGCGGCCGCCAGCGGCGGCAGCGCCGCCCCGGCCTCGGCGAGATGGACCGCAGCCGTACGCAGCGCGGTGACCAGGACGGAGGAGTCCATGGTCGCCTCGGACACGCGCAGCGCGTGCTCGGTGCTCGCTGCCTGCCCGTCCGGCAGGGCGATGGCCTGACCGCGCCGCAGCCGGCGCAGCTGCTTGACGCGGCGGACACCGAGGAACGTCAGGAATCCGGCGGCGAGGACGCCGGTGGCCGCCAGCCCCATCACCCCCGCCTGCTGCCCTTGGCCCGCGCCGGACTCTGGTGCGTCGGCGGACTCTTGAGGGGACTTCGTGCCGGGCGAGGGCTGTGCGGGCTCCTTGGCGGCCGGGCTTCCCGTGGCGCTGGGTGTGGGCGCCGAGGGCGTCTTCTCGTCCGGCGCGGCCTCCTCGGGCTTCGAGGTCTCGGGCTTGGGCGAGGCAGTGGTGGGCGGAGCGGACGGCTTCGCCGCTCCGGCATCCGGCTTGTCCGCGTCGCGTTCGTCCGGCGAGGGAGCATCGTCGTCAGCAGACGGCGGGGGAGTGCTGCCAGGATCCTGGCCACCGTCACCGCCGTCGGTGGCCGGGCGGTCGGTGGAGGTGTCGGCGGGCAGGTTGATGTGCTGCCCGGGATAGATCAGATCGGGGTCGTTGACGGTGGGCAGGGAGCCGGGCTGCGGCTGGCCTTTGGTTGCCTTGTACAGCTCGGGGTACCGGGTGCCGTCTCCGTAGACGTCTTTGGCGATCCCCCAGAGCGTGTCGCCGTCTTCGGCGACGCGCTCCTGCGGCTTGTCGGAGGTTGCCTGGGCGGCCGTCTCGTGGTCGACGCGGTCCTGGCCGTGGTGCGCGCCGGCAGGGGCGGGGCGGGCGTCCGCAGGCAGTCGTAGCTGAGTGCCCCTGGGAACTTCGGAGGAGGCTTTGGTGAGGGGCAGCTCAGGGTTGAGGCGGGCCAGCTCCTTCCAGCGAAGCCCGTCTCCGAGGTAGTCCTGGGCGAGGTCGTAGGCGATGGCCCCGTCCCGCTCGACCTGGTGGAGTCGTTCGTGGCTTGGCGTATCGGGCGCGGCCGGGTTGGTATCCGGGTCAGCGGCTGCGGTCGTCGACGTGGGGGTGGCCACATCGGTTTGCTGCGGGGCGCTGACGGCGACGGCTGGGGTTGCGGCGCTGGCCGCTGTGGGCGCGGCGAGCAGGATGCTGCCCACCAGGAACGCGGCGACGCGTTGCCCGGTCCCCATCCCCGGCAGGTGCGGAGTGCCCCGGCGGACGATCACCGCAGCGATCTCCACGAGGAGTGGCACGGTCAGCCACAGCCAGGCGATCCATCCGGCGAGCGTGAGCGCGGTCATCAGCAGACTGCCGTCGTCAGGCGCCGACAGCGCGTTCACAGCATCGTCGAACGAGGGGAGGCTGCCCGGCAGATGACCGATCTTCCACAGTGCCGCCGGGATGCCCACCACGAGGATGCCCAGCGCCGCTAGCGCGAGCACGGCGCGGGCCAGAGCCAGCGGGGCACGGACGGCGCGGCGGGCAGGGGAGTGGGGCATCGTCAGCCTCCAGGCTGGTGGAGCAGGGTGGCAGAACCTTCCCCAGTGACATTCAGCTGGGTGTAGCCGAGCAGGGAAGCAAAGTTGGTGTCGTAGGTGCCCTGTACCTGGACGGACAGGGTCTTTCCGTCGCCGCTCACGTTCACCGTTCCGGTCAGGCCCTCTGCGTCGAGGAAGGCCTGGGCCGCCCCGGCGGCCGCATCGGGGTCAACGACGATGGCCTCGCCAGTGATGGCCTGGGCCGGGTCGACCTGCTGGGCGCCGGCGCGGGCGGCTTCCTGGGCGACGTAGTCGGCGTGGCTGGAGGCGTTCAGAGCGCCACCACCGTCGACGACCAGCCCGATCAGGATGAACGCGGCCAGTGCCATGACGGGATAGAACAGCTCCAACCCGCCACGGTCACCGGCATGGTGGCGGATCCGTTGCCACATCGCGCGCCTCATGAGGCGCCGCCAGCGCGGGAACGCCAGGTGTCTACTACGGACGTCATGGTGGATGTCAGATTCTTGTGGCCGACCAGGCCCGGCAGGGCGATGTCATCCAGTCGGGCGGTACAGGTCACCGTGGCGGACACGGTGGCGGCCTCGCCGAGGGGTGCGGACAGGCCACTGGTGTCGACGGCCACATCCACGTTGGAGCACTTCAGACCGGACTCGCGAAGGCTGGTCAGCGCCGCGGTGCGCGCTTCCTGCTCGCCCAGGATCGGATCGCGAGAGAGGGAGGCGGTGCGGGCCGCGGCGCGGGCTGCGGCGTCTGCGGAGCCCGTGGCCAGGTCCACCCGCCCAAACGCGATCACCAGGCCGAGCAGCAGGAAGAATCCGGGGGCGCAGATCACCGTGGTCAGGGACACGCTGCCGCGATCGGGTGGGCGGTTGAACCACGTCATGGGGTGAACTCCTCCACCGGGGCCTGGGCGCGCTGGCGTACCGCGATGGTCACGCCCGGGATCAGGGTGACCACCTCGCCACGCACCTCGACGGCAACCTGGTCTCCGTCGGAGTCCTCGGCGACGCTGCGATGCTGCAGGGAGCCGCCCATCTTCGTCAGGAACGCGTTGGCGGCATCCGAGCCCGCGCCGGGCGCTGCGTCATAGGAACGCCCGGCATCCACGCCCTTCTGTGCGGCGTGGGCGGCCACTTCGCGGGCGTGGAACCACAACCCGCCCTGAATGATGCTGAACATCAGCAGCATCACGATGGGGAAGCCGATGGCCAGCTCGAGTACGCCGCTGCCGCGATCCGGCTGCTGTCGGCATCGCGTCCAGCGGCGCATCCACCAGCGCGATCTGGCAGCGAATTGAGGGGTCATGGTCGTCATCCGCCGTTGATGATGCCGATCTTCTCCAGCGCCTTCGTCTGGATCGCGGCATAGATGAGGCCGCCCACGGTGACGCCGCCGGCGGTGATGTACACCCACTCGGTCACGGAGTAGCCGGCGTCCGTGCAGCGGGAGCGCACCAGCTCCCAGTGGCTGCGCGCGCGGGCGATGGTGCGGGAAAATCGGGAGTCGTTCATCGCAGTCCTCCAATGGTGGTGGTCTAAGAGGGTGATCAGGCAGGGGTGAGGTCAGATGGACATGATCCGGACGAAGGAGGGGGCCGCGATGAACACGATCATCAGGAAGCCGACCATCAGAGCGGGGATCACCATCTTCTCGGTGGCCTCATTCGCTTCGGCCTTGCGGTCGGACAGCAGTGCTTTGCGCTGCGCCACTGTCTGAGACTCCAAGGTCCGCGAGACCGAGGCGCGTTCCTCGGCCGCCAGCGCCAGGATGTGTGCGGGGCGGGAGAGTTCGGGCACGCCCAGCTCGTCGCCGAGCTGTTCCAGTGCCGTCCACAGGCTGATGCCGGAAAGGCGTGCGTCGTCCAGCGCCTCGCGGATGCGTACGGCGGCCGGTCCGTCGCCGAAGGAGGCCGCTCGCATCAAGGCCTCGGTCGCGCCGGCCTCCGCGGAGCGGGCCAGCGAGATCCGTTCCAGCAGCGAGGCGCTGGTGTAGCGGTACTCCTCGCGACGGGCCTTGGCCTTGTCTTTCACGTCATCGATGCACTTGAACGCGAAGAAGGCGGCGATGACCAGCGACGCCAACGCGGGCACCGCCAGGGGAAGATGCGCCCCGACGAGCGTCACCAGCAGCAGGAACCACTGCGGCAGCAGCAGCCCGACCAGGGCGTACAGGGCGCAACGGCCCAGCAGCTGAGCCGGTGACATCTGCAGCAGCTTCAGGTCGGTGACCGGCAGGCGGGAGGCCACCGACTCGGTCTGCAGCAGCCGTGTACCGATCCTCTCCGCCCACACCGCGCCCCTGCCTCCATCGGCCGGTAGGGCGTGGGTGGGCACGGCGGCGGGCTGGTGGGTGCGGCGCAGGACCTGTCCCAGCCGGGGCCGGGCAGGGACCAGCGCGCGCACGACGACCAGCACGCCGACGCCCACCAGGGCACCGCTGAGCAGGGCGGGCGTGGAGGTCACCATGCCGGCACCTCCTCCTTCTCAAGCTCACGGTTGGTCAGCGGATGCAGAAGGCGCGGCTCGGGCCGTGGCTGAGCCATCCGCCGCATCCAGCGCAGCGCCAGCACGAACAGCACGCCGAGCCCCGTCAGGAACGCCTGCCCGGGCAGCGTGCCGTAGGGGGCGGTGTAAGCGGGATTGGCCAGCGCCACCGACACCACCGCCAACACGAACAGCGAGACCCGCCGCGCGTTCGAGCGCACCTTGGCGCGGTCGGTGTCGATGTCGCGGAAGTCCGATGCGTTGCGGCCCACGAGCTCTGCCATCCGCGTCAACGCCTTGGCCAGACCCGGTCCCCGGGTGCCGGCGTGGTCCATGAACAGCATCGTGACCTCATCGCCGGTGCGGTCACCCAGATCGTCGGCGAACAGCCGGTAGGCGTCGACCGCCGGGAGCTGTGCCTCCAGCCGCCCGGCCAGATCTGTGATCTCGCGCCGCAGCGCACGGGGGGAGTTGGGCAGCGAGTCGATGACGGTCTGCTCCAGGGGCTTGCCGCCGCCGTGCACACTGGCCAGCTGCTGCAGCCACTGCGCCATCGCCTCCAGGCGCGCGATCTGCAGGCGCGCCGAACCTCCGGGGTGCAGCAGGAACGGCAGCCCGGACAGCGCCCCGGCGGCAAGCAGCCCGTGCACCGGCCAGCCCGTCCATACCCACACACCGACACCGATGACGACGGAACCGATCAGCAAGTGGCGGTAGTTGCGCCGCCACACCTCCGGCAGCTCCTCCACCGCCTTGCCCGCACGCCGACCGGCGCCCGCCCGGGGGCGCGGGGCACGTTGGGGGGCCCAGCCGCGCAGCGCGGCAATGCTCACCCATAGCCCGGCGGCGATCAGCAGGCCGGCAAGCGCGGCCACCAGGGTCAGCTCGCTGCTGCTCATGTGGGCCTCACCAGTTCCATCGGCGGCCACTGCCCCTGGGGGTAGGCGGCCAGCCACCGTCGGTCGAAGTCCGCCTTCCGCTCGAGCTTGGCGATCCGCCGTGCGGTCATCGGTGCCTTCGTCGGCATCGCCCGCGGATCCTCGCCCTGCGGGGCGAACAGCCGGGTGAGCGCCACTCCGCCGCTCTCGCTCCGGCCATCGACCTCCCAGACATGGGAGACGAAGCGGTGCAGTCGTCCGCCGATCTCCAACTCGTCGATCATGTCGATGTAGACGATCAGATCCACCGCGGTGGCGATGAGACGGGAGGCGGCGTTGTCCGTCAGGCCTGCCATCGACAACCGCAGCATGAGCCGCTCGATCACGCCCTCCGGATCGCGGGCGTGCAAGGTGCACATCGACCCCGACCCTCCGGCTGACATCGCCTCGAGCATCGGCACCGCCTCATCGGAGCGGACTTCACCGACCATCACGCGGGTGGCGTTGTAGCGCAGCGACACCGGCACCAGATCCGCGATGGTGATCTCGCCGATCAGGCGGCCGCTGTCATCACGCTCGCCGTTGGATGCCCGGGACTCAAACGCCAGCACGTGAGCGGGGGTGTCGTCGTTGTCCAGGAGCAGCTCACGGTCGGTCTCCAGCGTCACCACGCGCTCCCGCGCCGGGATTTCACGGCCCAGCGCCCGCAGCATGGTGGTCTTGCCGCTGTTCATGTCGCCCGCGAGCACGACGTTCAGACCGGCCTTGACGCACGCCGAGAGGAACGTGGCCAGCAGCGGATCCAGGGTGCCCCACCCCACCAGGTCCGACAGCCCCGCCTTCTCCATCCGGTGGCGGCGAATCGCGATGGCCTGCCGGCTGGTCAGCACAGTGGCCGCGACTCGGGAGTCATCCGGGAGCCGGAAGTCGACCCAGCCGTTGGCGTACGTCAGCTGCCGCTCACCGTGTCCGGACTGCGAGGCCATCTGATTGACCCAGTCCAGCGCCCGCTTGTCGGAGCCGAACGGCGAAGGCACCTTCTGTCGCGGCTGGTCGATGTAGTCGATGTACATCCACGAACCGTCGAGAACGATGTTCTCCACGCCGGGCCGGTTGAGGACCTGCTGCAGCGACCCCGCCAGGAAGAACAGGTTGAACACCTCGGTGCGCAGCTGCTCCTGCTGCTCCCGAGTCAGCGGGGGATGGGTCAGCGCATGCTCGGCCGCCCACTCGGCCACCCGCCGATGGGTGAAGGCCTCCGCGACCTCCTCCACATCCTGACGCTCCAGGGGATGACCGCGACGCTGCCGCTCCTCCTTGATGTCGTCCGCCACCCGCAGCCGCAACTCCTGCACGTCCTGCGGCGAAACCGGAAGCACCCCAGGAAGCGACGCGGCACCCGCCACATCAGCAGGGCCCGCGCTCGGGGCTGCCGGCGCGACCGGCTCCGGACGCTGCCGTGCCGCCTCGACGGCGGGACGAGCGGCTTGCGTTTCGGTGAGCAGAGCACCCAAGCGGGTCCCCGCGCCGTGCCCGTTGGGGCCCTTTCCCTCAGCCATCCAATGCCCCCTGCGGAAGACGGCCCAACTGCCGCACGATCTGCTGCACACCGGGCGTGGCAGCCTGCGCGGCACGCAACTGCAGGTGCACCCGCCGCCGCTGAGCGAACTCGCGCAGCGGGCCAGCCGTATCGCGGGCGCTGCGCATCAGCACCGACCGCGACAATCCCCGCGGGATCGGACCCCCCTGGGTGAGATAGCGGGCCACCCGCTCATCCCACGGCAGCCGGGCCAGCACCGGCGCCTGCATTTCGGCGACGATGTCGTCGATACCGACCCCGGTGCGCGCGTCTTCTGGCCCGATGACCAACAGCCCCAGAGACCGTGCGCCATGCCCGCGCGCCTGGAGCTCGTCCTGCAGCGCCTCGACCATCGGATGCGCCAGCACGAGAGAGTCCTCGGTCATGCGCACCACGAGCAGCACCACATCCGCCTCGTGCAGCACCGATGCGGGAGTCAGGACCGGGTGCAGCCGACCGCCATCGAGCACAAGCCGGCCGCCGTCGACGATGACGTCCCAGCCCAGATGCTGGTCGGTCAGCTGCAGCACATTCAGCAGCGCCGGCCAGGTCGACGACAGCGACGCGGCCTGGCGCGGATCGGTCAGCCCCGGCAACGCGAAGCGGAACTCCGTATCGTCCAGCGGCCACAGATGCTGGGCCACCTGCGGTGTGAAGTTCTGCTCACCGCGAGCCCGCTCCCAGTCCGCCTGCGGCAGCCGGTGCAGGCCGACCGTGCCGTCGAGGTGGCGGTCACCGCGCTGCACGTCACGCAGCAGCCCATGCCGCAGCTTCCCACCGGCCAAGTCGAGCTCAGCGAGCAGCACCGGATTCCGGCTGGCCAGCGCCAAAGCGGCAGCCGCGGTGGTCACCCCGTCCGACTTCGCGGACACCAAAGAAATGAGGGCCATCGGTCAGCTCCTGGGCTCGCGCACCAGCGCGACCTGCTTGGCGGCCGCCTTCATGGCCAGCCGGGGCCCGTCCGTGGTCGGCACCGCAAGGTTCACCGTGACCGACCCCGTCGCATCCGCCCGGCCCACGGAGACCACGGTGGCCTTGACCGTCTCGGGATCCGCCGGCGCCTGGTTGCCCTTGGCGTCGGAAGCCGTCTCCTCACCCTGGGCGGGCAGCACCACCGCCAGCACCGCATCGCCGGCCAACAGACCCTCGCGGGGCGCCTGACCGCGCTTGACCTCCACCCCCACCAGCTGCTTGTCATCCCCCAACGCGCCGCCCGCCCGCAACTGTGAGCGGGTCAGCATGCTGTTGGCGCGCAGGTCGACCGCGGCCCGTTGCCCGATCACCGTGGCCCGCTCCGATGCTGGCACCGGCGAGAGCGCCGGGTCCTCGGCGAACGACGACACGGTCAGGTCCTGGGCCGTGATCTTCTCTCCCGCCGCCACATTCCGGGTCAAGGCCAACACATTGACCCGGTCCCCGGCGACGTTCACCGCATATAGCGCACCCAGCACGCCGACCAGGATCGTCAGGACCCCGGCCGCCACCCACTTCACCTTGGGGCCGCCGGAGGCCTTCTTTGACTTCTTCGCGCCCGCGCTGATCGGCAGATCGGGCTGGCGCTTTCCCTCCAGACGCGGAGGCAGCGGCGCCGTGGTGCTGTCCATGATCCGTACGGTCCTTCCAGCGAGGCCTAGTTGACGGCCTGCGATTCGATGATGGTGAGCGCGACCTGGGACTGGCGGATCTCCGTCAGCTCGCCGGTTTCACCGCCGCCCCCGTTCACCTGCCAGTCGATGGACCAGGTGGCGGTCGCGGTGACCCCGAACTTGCCGCCCGGCTCCTCCCGCGAGGTTTGCGTGTAGATGTGGCCGCAGTCCGGCGACTTCCGCATTCCGAACGACTTCTTGTACGGGGTTCCTGCCGTGACGCACGGGATCTTCTTGCCGTCACCCATGTCCCACACGACCTTGGACACCTTCGCCGTCGCGGTCACCGTGATCCCGCCGGCCGAGGCCGAGGCAGAGTTGGGCCCCCACGTCGTCTGTGACTGATCGGCAGCCATCCACACCGGCATCCCGGTCAGCCCCTTACCGCCAGGCTTCGGATTGATGTCGATGTCCGGGCCCAGCAGCGTCATCTTGTCCACCGCCTCCTGGGCCAGCTGCGCGGGGTCAACCTTGGCTACCGGAGGCTGGGCGGCCCAGAAAGTCTGAGGCGCGCCTGCGAGCCCGCCGAGGACGTTGCCGGCCGCGAGGCTCGCGGGGCACGTGCGGGTGTAGATGGCGCCCTCGCTGGGGTCGTGCCCATCCCACGCGGCACTGCCCGCGGGCGGCTGTGGGTCCATCTTGGTCACGACACAAGGGCCCGGGATGTTGGGCCCCTTACGTCCCTTGCCGCTGGGCTTACCGGGCTTCTGATGACTCGATCCGGGAGAACCAGCCACGCTGCTTCCAACGCAGAAGTCGAGTACGGCGCAGGAACCAACGTTGGGTTTCGGCTCGGGTTTGGCGCTGGCCAGCGTCGTCCCAACCATCCCCAGCAGCACCGTGGTTGACGCGATGGTCAAGAGGCGGTTCTTCAGCATGCTCGGTCTTGAGGCTGCACTTCCAGAATGACCCACTGCTTCCCCCACTTCTCCGCAGTCACGTTGTTTACGTACTTGGTGCGCCTGTCCTCGGGAAGAACGACCTTCTTCTTCGTCTTGCTGTCGACGAGATCCCACTTCGAGACGTCGAGGCAGTCAGAGATCTTGGCCAGCGGGACCTTCTTCTTGAGGTCCAAGCTCGCGACTTCGGGGTCGAGCGTGGGCTTGCTGCGTGTGATCTGACCAAGGGTCTTCAGATTCTTCACGTCCGCCTGAACCTGCCCCAGGGCGTTGCCCTTGACGTAGGTCTTCATATCGCTGCCCTTGAGACTGGCTTTGCTGTACGCGGCGGCCTTGTCGTCCCAGTAGCGGCGGTAGATGTCGAGCACTTCCTCCTCGGCAGCTGCCTGCGGGTCCGCACTCGGCGTCGACTTCTGCGCTGCCGGCGTGCTGGGCGCGGGAGTGGTCTCTCGCGCGTCGTCGTTCTTGTCATCGCTGCTGCAGCCAGATAGAGCGATTACGGTGCATCCAGCCAGGACTACTCCGGCGTACCGGTTTCGGATGCGAACGGCAGAGGGCTTTGCCTCGGGCTGTTCTGCTCGTGTCACGGTGCCTCCCCGTACGGCGCTAGGCGAGCGGGCCGCAGAACAGGGTGCATCTGGCGTGGAGCCACCCCGCTTAGCTTCGTCGAGCTGCGGCGATGTGTTTTCAGTAATCAGGAGGTTACGCATATGCCAGGCAAGTTCCCAGCCGGTTCCGGCAGTTCACATTCACAACTCGGTACGTATCTGGTCACAAGCGGTCGTTGAAGTCGACAAGTTGTCCTGTGCACCCGTGATTTCCTCTCGTCACTGAAGGGCAGGTCGTTCCCTATCCACGGAAGGGGAGCCCCCGGGCTCCGGATGTGACATCCAAACGAGGCGAGTCCTCCTTTGCCTTCAGATGCGAGTCCTGCCCTCGCTCGCCCGGGTCGGGCGGGCACGTGGGGAGAAGATCCTCGAGACGGCCGCACCCGCCGGTCTGGTGCTGCCAGCCCTCGAGGAGCCCCTGGAGTGCGATCCGGGCGAGGTGCCGGTACTGGTCGGGGCACGTCTCGCGGCTGCTGAGCCAGCCGAGGTGGCGGGTGTGGGCGCGCAGGGCGATGAGCTCCGTGACGAGCGGGGACTCGAGCTGCGGCATCCCGTCCACGACCTCGGAGCAGGAGTGCTGCGCCGGATCCCATCCGGTCGCGCGCACGGGCGAGTCTGCGGACGGGGTGGGGCGGCGGCGTATGCGAAGGCGCACGACATCTCCTGTTCCTTGACGGTGACGTGGTGGGCAGTGCGTGGGTACGTGGCAGCTGTCATACGGCGGCGGGGGAGCGCGGCTGGAGGAGGACGTCGGTGGCGGTGGCGTCCTCGCCCAGGAGCGGGGTGACGATCGGCGCGAAGGGACCGTGCTTGCCCAGGAGGCCGAGGCTGGTGACGCCGGCCTGGAGCGGTGTCCGTGCGGCGGCGCGCTGTAGACGGGTGTCGGCGGCGGCCAGCGCACGCAGGTCCCAGGCCCGTCGGGCCAGGACTGGCTCGGGGGCACCGGTGAGGACGATCAGGATCCGCGGGAGGGTGGGGTAGCGCTCGCGCCAGGCTTCCTGGACGAGGTCGCCGTTCGTGCTGTGGCGGCTGCGGCCGGGGGCGGGCTGGGGGATGTAGGTGGCGTAGCGGGCGTAGGCGTGGAGCTTCGCGGCGAGGCGGGCCACGCTCATGGTGGTGCGGTCGACCTCGATGAAGAAGTTGAGCAGGCGCCGCTCGTTGCCGTCGGTGCGGGTGTAGCGCAGGACGGCGTCGGGGGTGAGCCAGGCCTCGTCGCCGTGGCGGGCGCCGTCGCGGACGCGGTGGAGGACTTCCATGTCCCAGCTCAGCGGCCCGCATTCGTCACCGAGGCGTCGTGCGTGCTCCGTCATGGCCAACCCGGTCTCGTTGATGGCCAGGGTGTGTTCCTGCAGGGCGCTGGCAGCGGCCCGCTCGGTGATCCGGTAGCTGCGAGAGGGAAGTTCTTGCCCGGCTTCGATGGCGTCGGCACCGAGCGCGGTGGCGTACCAGAGGAGTTCGCCGACATGGTTGTGGTGGCGCACCGTCGCGTCGGCCAGGCCGTGCTCCTGGAGGGCCTGGAGCTGGCTGCGCATGTAGCGGTTGCTGGTGGTCTGGGGGCGCAGCAGGCGGTTGAGCTGGGCGGCTGTGAGTAGCCGGTGGGTGTAGAGGACGGGCAGCAGTTCCTGGGCGAGCCGGGACAGGCTGGGACGGCAGACGGGAGCGGTCGGCACGAGAGAGGTCTCCTTTGCTTACGAGGTTTGGGGAAGGCGGTGGACGACGTCCTGGCCCGTGCCGCCGGACGGCCGCCGGCTGGCGGGGGCGGAGCGGGTGGCGAGGTGGTCTGTGATCTGCTCGTCGAGCACCTCGAGGTCGGCGAGGATCTCGCCGATGGGGCGCCGGGAGAGGGTGGCGTCGATCGCCGCGTCCAGCGCGTCCAGTCCGTCGGGGTTGTAGTAGTCGGCGAACAGCTCGCTGACGGCCACGCCCTCGACGCGGAAGGGCGTGGTGCGCTCGCCGCGCAGGTCGACGGACTGGATGTAGTGGTAGCGCGGGGTCTGCTGGATGGTCTGGCTGTCCAGGCCCGGCATGCGCTTGGCGAGGAACGCGGCCTCGTCGTAGTCCGCGCCGGTCGCCGAGAGCCAGGACTGGTTTTGCAGCAGGGCCTGGCGGGTGGTGTCGGACAGCCGCATGGCCATCTGCGTCATCCCCATGAAGCGCACGTTGTACTTGCGCAGCTGCTCCAGGATCTTGGCCACGTAGCCGTGCGAGGCGCCGTCGACCGCGGTCAGCTCGTCCACGAACGCCCAGCAGACCGGCAGCTGCCCGGCGATCTTGGCGCGCGCCATCCCTTCGCGGAACAGATCGAACTGCAGCAACGCGCAGATCAACTCGTCGCTCTCACCAGTCCCACCCGGGCACACCCCCACCACTGCCGACGTGGCCATGGCCCGGCGCAGGTCGTAGCCGGAGCGCGGCGAACCGAGGAAGGCCTTGAGAGAGCGGGAGTTGCCCATGCGGTAGAGGACGTTGGTGACGGTGTTGAGGGCGTTGGGCTCGACATTCGGAAACGATCGGCGCCAGTACTTCGCGGTGCTCGGCGGGAGGTGGGCCAGGACCTGCTCGCGCCAGTCCTCGTCCTCCAGGAGCGAGGAGATCTGAAAGATCGTTGGCTGCAGCTCGGGGTGCCCCTGCTGCACCATCAGGTAGGAGAGCTCGGCCAGCGTGCGGACCGCGTTGGACAGGATGGTGCGGGCCCGGGTGGCCCGCTCGCCCCAGCTGTGCGCGGAGGCGATAGCCCCGACCACCGCCCCGACGACCTCCTGGACCTCATCGGGGCGCCGCCCCTCCATCGACAGCAGGTTCCAGCACGTCATCAACTCCTCATCGCGGGACCGCGACAGGTCGATCTCCCACACCCGGCCGGCGAGCGCGGGGTGGGCGAGGTAGGGCTTGATGCGCTGCCAGGCCGCCCGGTGCGGGTCCAGGAACCAGCCGCCATCACCCGCGTACGCACGCGCGGCGAACTGCACGAGCGCCTGCTCCGTCTTGCCGTAGCCGCTCTTACCGAAGGAGGCGCCAAAGAGCACCTCGTCCGCGTAGGCCCCCGCCATCCGTCGTACGCCGTCGGCGCCGGTCACCATGCCCAGCGGCAGCACGTCGGCCTGTCCGGTCCAGGTGGGCAGCCCGGCCGGGGCCGGCGCCACCACCCCGCCGGTGCGCACCACGTTCTGCGCGGTGCAATGCACCGTGGGGGGCTTGAGCAGCCCGGCGACCTCTTGCCAGGTCACCCAACTGCGCCGGGCCGGGGCGAAATCACCGCGCACGAACTTCCGGTCGAACCCGCGCCGCAGCCACCACGCGTTCGAGTACGGCCGCCACATCCCCACCCGCGGCCCCGCCGGCACGAAGCGGTTCTCCCCACGCAGCGCCTGCAGCGCGGCCATCACCTGATGCAGCCGCGCCCGCGCCCGGGCCGGATGCCGCGCGGTACACCGCACCAGCACCTGCAGCGCGAACACCTCTGCATCCGGCGTGAACTTGCCGACCCCTTCAGTGAGATCAGACTGCCGCGGCACCCGCGGGCGGCCCTGTGAAGAGGACTGCACGGCCGTGCCGTTGAGCACGCCCCACACCGCGGCCCAGCCGCCGCCCTGCCTGCCCGATCCCTCCAGCTGCTCGCCGAACGCGGAGGGACCCCGGCGGGTGGCCCGCGCCACCAGGCGCCGCCGGCGGCGCGCCACCTTGGCTCCGGGCACCGGCAGCAGGTCGATGGCGAGGTCTGCTTCCTCGCCGCTCTCGGTACGCACCTCGGCGAACGCCGCCGCCAGCTGTTCCAGCGGGTCGGGATTCAAGACGGGCTTGCCCAGCGGCCGGTGATCGGCGCGGGCCAGGACCAGCTCGGCCCGCGCCACATACAGCCCCCGCCCGGCCTCCACTGCCGTGGGCTCCGCGGACTGCGTGCTCGCCTCGTCCTTGACGAGGACGGCCGGGCTCACCAGCCACCGCCCTCGGTCAGCGGGTCGACGCCCTCGAACCGCACCCGGGCCGAACAGTCCCGTGCGGCCTCGGCGGCCAGCACCTCGACCTGCCGGTAGCCGGGCAGCCGCAGCACACTCGCCGCACGCTCCGGCCCCTCCCACCCATAGCTCAGACGGCTCTCCTGCCCGGCCGTCACCCAGACCCTCATCGCGGCCGCCCGCTCCGGGATCGGCCCCGCTGCCGCCCGCGCCTCACTCAGACGCGCCGCGGCCTGCCCGACATCCGCCAGCTGCGGATCGAACGTCACCGCCGGAACCATCGCGAATCGGCGCCGAGCGGCCAACTCCCGCACCGCACGCCGGCGCCACCACACAGTGGAGGACGCCCAGCAGACCAGAGCGATCGCACCGGCCGAAAGAATCCACCCCGCATGCGAGACCGCAGCATCCAGAACGATCCCGAGCCCGGCTCCCACGTCCAGCCCCTGCGGCACCACGTCGCTGATCACGACCACGCCTCCCTTCACCGTGCGGCGGACGAACTCCGCCTGCACTTGGGGAAGGGGACCCGCGACGGGCGGGATGTGACAGCCAACGACAAGAAATTCTCACGGCCCGTGAGTGGGCGGCGTGTAGACCTGCCGCCCGCCGAGAAGCAGTGAGCGGACGGGGACCTGGGCAGCGGTCGGGCCCGGCAACAGAGCGGAGCCGGACAGCCGAGACGTGAGTGGGGCCGGACCCAGCCTGGGCCCGACCCCACTCACCACGTGCGTGCGTGGTCAGCCGTCAGATCATTCCGTTGCGGACACCTGCGACGAAGCCGACGAACGCCGACGTCGGAACCAGGACGTTCACGCCGTCCGGGATCTTGGAGTCACGCATCGCCATCCAGCCCTCCGGAGCTCGTGCCACCTCTACGCAGGCGCCGCTCTCACTGCTCGCCGACGACTTCTACCAGGCGAGTTCCTCGGGGTTGTAGCGGGGAGGGGTGGGGCGATTCATGATTAGGTCTCCTCTGCAGCGAGATCATGCAGGAGTGGTGCGTGCGGTACGCCGATGATGGCGAATTGAGAGGCTCCCTCCCACCCAACCTGGTGGACGCCGTGGCCTTCGGAAATGCCGAAGGGGGCCGAGGACGGCCCCCTTCAATGCGTATACGGGTTTGATCAGGCAGAGGGGAGATCGAACTCCCCGTGCTTGGCGCCGTCGAGCCAGCACCGCCACACGTGCTCGGTGACGATGAAGGGGGCGTTGCCCAGGTCTTCGTTGTCCCGTATCGCGACGTATCCGTTGCCCAGCAGGGCAACTTCGAGGCAGCCGCCGTTGGAGCTGGAGGCGGACGCCTTCTTCCAAGGAGCGTTCGTGAGGTCGACGGACGACGGGCGCCCGGTCGTGCTGTTCATCAGATCTCCTCCGCGGCGCTTTCAATGAGCGCCGTTGATTCATCGGGGTCGCGAGCGGAAGCCTTCAGCAGATCGAAGGTCTTGACGAAGCGGCGCACGTCGCGCTCCTTCTCCAAGTACAGGTTTCCGGCAGGCGAGTCGACGTAGACGACGGCCGGATCTTCCTCGAACTCCAGCAGGCTGAAGGCGCCGCCCAGTCCGGGGTGGCTTTCCTTGTCCATGGGGAAGATCTGGATCGTCACGTTCGGCAGTTGGGCCAGGTCCCGGATGTGCTGCAGTTGTTCGCGCATCGCTTCGCGCCCGCCGATCGGACGTCGGATGACGTTCTCGTCCATGACCGCCCATAGGTCGAGCGGCGCCTCGGTGCGGGTGAGGAGCTGTTGGCGTCCTTCGCGCAGTTTGACGAGGTCGTCGACGTCGTCTGGCCGGTGGGTGCGTGTGGCGTTCAGGATGGCCCGCGCGTACTCCGCGGTCTGCAGGATGCCGTGCACGAGGAGCGGCTCGAAGGCGCTCTCCTTGCGGGCATCGGTCTCGAGGCCGATGTATGCCTCCAGGCCCGGGGGAAGTTCCAATGCCTCCCACCAGCCTTGTTTCTGGCTGTCGCTCAGGAGTCCAAGAAGCCGGGTGACGACGGTCTCGTCCGTCACGCCATAGAACTCGCACAGCTGGATCACGTCGCCGGGCTTGGCCACGGCGCCGCCGCGGCCGTTCTCGATCCGGCTCATGCGGGTGCGGTGGCACTTCAGCAGGACCGCAGCGTCCTCAAGTTCCTTGTTCGCGTCTTTCCTCAGCCGTCGGAGTTCTTTGCCGAGCTGGCGACGGTGCACCGTCGGACTGGTTGGTGCCGGCATCCCCGCCCTCGCTCTCCGCTTCCGGCGCTTAGTGCGCGCACTTGCTTGGCCCCAGTCTGCCGCATCTCCCGGACGAGCTGCACACATCAGGTCTCTCCCTCTCTGCGATCTCGCACAAATGCTCCCGCACGTTCCACGCACGTGCGTAGCACTTGTGCAGAACGTGCGTACAGCGGCACTCTAGGGGCAGTCGCTACGTGATGTAGCAGCGCGATAGCGCAGAGTTGATCAAGAGGGGTGGGCGTGATGTCCGCGAAACGGCCAGCAGCCGCCGACGTACGCGCGGCACCGCTAGACCCCTTACACACGACGCCCGATCAAGACGCCCGGCTCAACGGCCGGGCCTGCGCACGATGCAGCGGCACCGATGACCTACGACCGGGCGGAATGGCCAAGACGATCAGCGGCCCGGTGGGCCAGGGCCTCCTTGCCTGGCCCGTGAAGGTCTGCCGCCACTGCCGGAACACCGGGGGCACCCAATGACCGCCTACGGCCCCGCCGAGCGATGGACACCCGGCACCCGACCCCGCCGCCCCGCCGAGTCCTGGACGCCGGGCACCCCTCCCGGCGAACACCTCTGGCAGGCCTGGCAGGTAGGCCGGTGCGCCACCGTCCGCGTCACCGGGGCCGACGTCGTGCGCATCACTGCCTCTCTGGCCGACGCGGTGCGGACCTTGCTCGAGGAGCGGAAGATCCCCCTCGGCCCGGTCTTGGATACCCGCCCGCGCGGCGCCGTCGAGTTCACCGTGCCCGCCGGTACTTCCGCCACCTGGCCGCCTCTGCCCGACACCCAATGCGTCTCCGAGGCCGAACTCCGGTGCCCCGCCCCCGATGTGACGGCCGCCAGCGGCCGTCGTGTGGGCGGCCGCTGCTGGATCCTTTCGCCGTCCCACACCCCGCACGCCGTAACCGACGCCAACGCCCTGCGCGAGGCCGTCACCACCGCACTTGCCCACCGGCGCGATGCCCGCGCCGACACCCCGCCGAGCCGCCCGGGAGGGCGCGGATGATGTACAGATCAGCACCGGGAAGCCAGAGCGCCGTCGAGCCGGACCGCGACGCAGAGGCACGCCCGGGTGATGACCACGAGCCTGGCACGCTGTGCACTGTGCTCCGGCTGTCCGGGTCCTCCAAGCAGACGCCGGGCGACGCCCGCGCCAAGGTCGGCACCACGCTCACTGACTGGGGCGTCGCCGAGGCCGTACGCAGGGACCTGCAGCTGATCGTCAGCGAACTCACCACCAACTCCGTCACGTACACCCGCAGTCCAGAAGTCGTCGTCTCCGTCACGCTCACCGACAAGACGGCCGCAGTGAGCGTCGACGACCAAGGTCCCCACCGCCATCTCAGCCCCCAAAGTGCGGGTCCCGAGGCCGAACACGGCCGGGGCCTGTGGCTCGTCGCCACCGTGGCGAGCCGGTGGGAGCAGAGCGAGACCGACGACGGCGGCACCACCGTGCGAGCGGAAATCGACCTCCCCAGCCATCAGCTGCCAACCACTCCCCACGCCACCGAGGACACCCCCGATGCCCCCCGAGATCACCCCTGAACACGCCCGCGCGTTGTACGCGGAGATGAACCCCAGCTACCTCCCGCACGTGGTGCGGCCTCAGCTGGAGAGGGTGCCGCCGTACGGCCGCTTACGTGTGAGGACTCCCCACCAGACCATCCGGTCGATGACCTGGACGTTTCCATCCCACGCCACGGAAACCCGCGAGTACGCGTGCTTGAACGTGGGCTTGGCCGCCCTCGGGTGGGGCCTGCCCGGGGCAGTGGCCGACGAGCTCGGCAACGAGGCCGCCGCGTTGACCGCACTCGCCGCAGAGCTCGAGTTCCCCGGCGCACGCCAGGCCGTCACCGCGGCCCTCGACGCCAGCCGCGCCATCGTGGGCGTGGTCGCCCTCACCGGCCGCCAGGACCTGACGGAACTGGAGGCACCCCAGGATCCCGGCGTAGTCGAGGCAGTACGGGGCCACACCGCGATGACGGGCAGGCTCGACCTCCCGGCGGGGCCCGCTCTGATCACGGTGGTAGAACTCCTGGGCCCCGGCCCCTCACCCGATCGCCTCCCTGCAACGCCGACGGGAGACGGGTGACGCCATGAGCGCACATCAGCACTACTGGAACCACGTGCGGGTGCCCTACATCGCGTCAGCCTGCACGGCTGCACCACGGTCGACCTGGACGACCTGGCCGCGGCCGGGCGAGCGGGAGCCCGCGCAACGCGCTCGGCAGCCGACGGAGGCGCGCGGTGAGGACAAAAGCCCGCCGGATCCCCGGCGTCCTGCGCGCGTCCCGCGTCGAGGGCAAATCGACCGCCTTCTCCCGCCCCCTCCTTCGGTGATGACGACTCGGAGGAGGGGCGCGGGGCTCAACTCGCCTGGGCCAGCCCCTCATCAGGCAGCACGACGCCGAGCCCGGTGCACAGAGGCTTCCGCCACAACGTGTGGCGGGGGAAAGGAGAGCACATCCATGAGCGTCACCATGCCGCAGCCCCACGAGGTGGGCGAGGCCGCACGCCGTATGCGTACGGCGTTCGAGACAGATGAGGAGTTCACCGCGTTCCGCACCGCCGTCCTCACCTACAACAAGGACTGGCCCTGCTACTCAGGCTTCGCGGTGATCTCCGAGTGGGACATCGCCAGGGACGGCGAGCCCCTGTTCACCGAGGGCCTGCGCGCCCTACTCCTGAAGTCTGCCGTGTTCGCGCTGACCGGAGACGAGCGCGCGGCGGAGATCGCGCTGCCCAACCCGGTCGACGACGTCACCCACGCCATGCTCGCCCAGCCGCAGATGCTCACGCGGATGACCGAGCGACTGGGCATGACGGTGATCCACCAGACCGACCAGGAACACCTCACCTACGACACCGGCGGCTACACCTACGCCTGCTACGTCGCCGCATTCGGCGACGAGCCGCCCACCCGGTACTGGATCGACAAGGGTGAAGTCGACCGTCGTCTCGCGCTCCTGGACATTGAGCACCAGAAGATCGGGATCAGGGACAACGGACTGTCCCACGGCTTCACGTTCGCCCCGGCGCCTGCGGCCTAGCCCAAGCCCGGCACGGCCTCTCCCGGTTCCACGACGGACCGGGAGAGGCCCTTCTGCTTGTACGCTCGCAGGCGCGTGGACGGGCACTGCGCCTGATGGGGAGGTCCTCGCTAGCTGAGCGCACGGCGCAGCGTCTCCAGCACATCGACATCCGGGAACACCCGAGGGATCTCCGCGTACGCCTGCTCGATGAGGCCATCGAGCAGAGCAGGCGCCGCGCCATACAACAGATCATGCAGGTAGGGCACCAGCTCGGCTTCCGTTTCCGGCAGCTCGACCTTCTTGACCAGCGGCGCGCCCTCGCTCTTGTACATGGCGACAGGCAGGCCGACCTTCTCGGGGTGCACACACACCGGCACCCGGTCCGCGGAGTAGCGAAAGCCGTCGGAGGGATCGAAAGGCGCCTCCTTGCAGGGCCTTTCGTACACGTCGAACTCACCGACGGGCAGGCGTCGCGACGGGCAGACGCCACACGCGAGGTGGAGTACGTCCCCACTGACGAAGGCCTCGACCATGGGGCGAGGATATCCACCATGGCCAGGAGGAAGGCGGCATCCCGACCGCCCGTGACCCGTACTGGGGTGCCCAGGGCGACGTTGACGCCGTCACCAGCACGATCAGCGTTCCAACCACATCTCGCCGGTGCCGAGGCAAAGCGCAGGCGCGCAGCATCAGCTCTCCGGCTGGCGGCGCAGGTACCGCCAGAAGCGCGCGAGGCTGCCCACGTTGCGGTGGCGCAGGAGATGGGCAGCGCCGGCGAGGAAGAGGCACGCGTAGGCGAGTGCGGCGACCGAGCCACCAAGGATCAGAAGGACCGCACCGACAAGACCACCCGGTGACAGGTACAACTCGTTCAGGATCTGGGAGCACCGATGCAGCTGGTGCTGCACGACGAGGGCGAGCAGCCAGACGATGGCGATCAGTACGGGGAAGGGGCCAAGGGCCCCCAGCCAGGTCATGAATCGCCGAAGGCGCTGGAGGCGGTGGGAGCTGGCCGTGATGACGCGTTCGGCCTGGCTGATCGGGTCGTCGAGGGTTCCGTCGCGATGGGGCGTCATGCCCGGCCCCTTCGGTTGACGCGCAGCGAGTTGAGTTGGGTGGCGGCATACCGGTGCGCGGTAGCGAGCTCGCCCAACGCGGCGGCGTGGTCGGCCAGGACCTGCGGGGGCAGCGTGTCGCCGTCCAGCTCTACCGACCCGGTCGGGCCGTCGGGGAACTCGTCCTGAGGTTCCGCGCGGAGGTTCACCGTCCGGTCCAAGTCCTGATGCGCAGCGGCGGCTTCGGCGACCTGGCGGGCGAGCGCGCTGTAGAGGTCCTCGTAAGCGCGCAGCCTGGCGTCACAGTTCGGCCAGGTGACGCGTTCGGCCAGCAGGCCGGCAGCGTCCCACAACACGCGGTGACCGAGCCGGGCCGCGTGCGACAGCTCCGGCAGGTCGATGGTGGCGGCCGCCTGGGCGACCTGGTCGTGCAGGACGATCAGGCGCCCCAGGTACGCGCGGGCCGGCTCGGCCTCGATGACGCGGACGAAGCGACGGGCGACGGTGTCGAGATGACGCGGCAGGACCGAGACATACAGCGGAACAAGCAGCATCACCGGGACCACGACACCGACCGGCAGCAGATCCCTGGCCAGGGCGTGGAGCCCTGCCGTGAGGCTGACGAGCGCGGTGAACGCTGTGGGGAGGGTGAGCGAGAAGAGCCGCAACCCGGGCGGGCGCCGGTTGAGCCACCTCCGAGCAAGGACCGCGGAACGAGGCATCTGCGGTGGCAGGACACCGATCTGGCAGGGCTCCTCGGGTTCTGCCTCGCCGAGTGAGGCCTGCCAGCGCATCCAGCCCCAGCTCGTTCGCCGCCCGATGCGAATGAACACCGAAGCGGAATGGGGCGCTTCGGGAGAGTGGAGCTCAGCGCCATACCGCTGAACCCGGCGGCACTGCTCCTCCCAGCGTCCCGGCTGGCCGGCGAAGGGGCGCAGCACGTCGTTGCACACTGCATCGTCCGGGGACGCGGGGGAGACGACATCGGGAGCAACGGCCGTCGGGCCGTGGAGGTCGGGCATGGTGCCTGCCTTCCGCATCGGTGGTCCCCAATCCGGGGTGCGTTGAGGGAAGGGGAGCGCAGCGGCACCAGATGTGACACCGGCCGAAGAATTTCTCCACCTCGCCCACAGCGTGGGGCGGACGGCGCACACCAAGAAGCCGTGTCACACCTTCGCTGTAAGCAGTTCGTGCTGGTCAGGGCCCAGACCCCACTGCAGCAGTACGGAGACGCTTCACACCGGTTCTACCGGCGGTAGAGTGGCGGGTATGGGGAAACCGGACACGAGCATCAAGACGACCCAGCAAGCCCGCGACCGGCTGCGCGTCCTCGCGGAAGAGGGCGGCACGACCATCGCCGACCTGGTCGAGGAACTTGCCCTGTCTCGCTTGACGGCGTCTGAGCGCGAGGAGCGTGCCCGCGAGGCAGCCGCTGATCTCGGCCTGGCCTACACCCCCGAGCTCAAGGCCCGGGGCCAGGCGGCGTGGGATCTCGTCGCGCGTCACGCCGAGCAGCAGGGGAAGAACAGCGGGACCGACGCCGCGTGAACCTGACCGTCGTCCTCGATCACACCGCGCTGATCGGCCTCTTCAGGGGAGAGGAGTTCTTCACCAGCCTGTACGTGGAGGCCTCACACCGCCGGGGCCACATCATCGCCCCGGCCCTGTCCATCCTGACCGCCGAGCGCGAGACGCCGGGAGCCGGAACGCACGCAGCCTCTCGTCCCTTCATGACGATCGCGCCCTTCGAGACAGCGAACCTGCGGGACTCGCTGACCTGGCCGACCACTGTCCCGTGGGCTGTCGTACACCCAGCCGCCCTGCACTGGCAGGCGCTGTCCCAGGGCGAAACGCTCCACGTGATCAGCACCGCCCCTGAGCTGTACGCCGGCACTGGCGTAAGCCCTCTCAATCCCTACGCGTAACCCGGTCATCAGGACGAAAGGCGCGTCATAGAACGCGGCGGATTTCCCAGGCGTATTGGGTCCAGTAGCCGGTGGTGACAGGGGTAGTCTCGACGTTTTTGCCGGTTCTGGGGGCGTTGACCATCTTCCCGTTGCCGATGTAGAGGCCGACGTGGCCCCACCCGTTCTTGTTGAAGACGATGATGTCGCCGGGCTTCATATCGCTGCGAGACACGCCCTCTCCAATGCTGCGCATGGCTTGTGAGGTGCGGGGGAGGGTGATGTGGGCGCCTTTGTAGAAGGCGTACATCATCAGCCCTGAGCAGTCGAAGCCGCCGCCGGTGGGGCCGCTGGTGCTGCCGCCGCCCCAGACATAGGGCACGCCTTGCTGAGCGAGGGCGGCCTGGATGACGTCTCCGGCGCGGCCGCTGACGGCGGTGTTGTCGCTGGTGGAGGGGGCGAGTTGGTCGTACTGGCGGATGAAGCCGAGGACTTTGTCGGCGTACCAGCCGGCGTTGTTGTACCGCAGGATCGCCTTGCGGAGCGTGGTGTCGTTGCTGAGGTCGCTTTTCCCGGTGCCACACAGGAGGGCGGCGGTGCCGAGCGCGGCGTCGAACGCGTTGTGCGGGTCTTCGACGCCGTCACCGTTGCCGTCCTGACCGCTGTCGCCCTTCCAGGTGGAGGGCAGGAACTGCATGGGCCCAACTGCCCGGTCGTAGTCGGTGTCGTCGTCCCAGGCGCCGCCGTCGGTGTCGGGGAAGGCCGTGGTGTTCCCGCCCGCCCCGCTGCCGTCCAGCCGCATCCCGATGATCCGCGGCGTGATCTTCCCGTCGGGGGCGACCTTGCGGCCCCCGGCGTGGTTGGACTCGACCTTCCCGATCCCGGCGATGACCGACCAGCGTGCCCCGCTGCACTTGGGGCGCACCGTGCGGATGCGGTCGGCCGCGGAGCCGTAGGCGGCGAGCATGACCGCGCTGACCCCGTCCACGTGCGCGGGCACGCCCTTCCCCGCAGCCGGGGCGCCCCCGGCCCCGGCCTCGTCTTCGTGTTCCGCGGCGCCGCCGGCGACCGCGGCGACGAACAGGATGCAGATCCCTAGGACGAACGCGATCGGGCTGAGCAGCAGGCCGGAGGCGAGCAGCGCCTTCTTGTGGCCGGTCACGGGCGGCCGCCGCTGCGGCGGCGGGGCGCGGGCCGCACGGGGATCCGCGGTGCGGGAGGCGGCGGGTTGTTGCCGTTGTTCCCGTTGTTGTTTCCGGTCGGTGGCATGCGCAGTTGGACGCGGGCCAGGCGCCGCTGCAGCGCGGCCTGCTGCTGGCTGGCCGGCGGCTGCGGGACCCGGGGCGGCAGCGGACGGCGCCGCGGCGCGGGCGAGGCGGCAGCCGGAGAGGGGCGGCGCGCAGGTCCTGCAGGGCGCACCGGCGCGGCGGGTCGCCGCCCGGCGCGGGCCGCAGCGGCTGCGGGGCGCTGGGGCGGGGTGTAGCGGCCCAGGGGGCGCCGGCCGGTGGCGATGCGTCCGAGGGAGCGCAGGTTGTGCCCATACTCCTTGCCGAAGTTCGCCACGGGCGGGGCGTATTGCTGGTGGACCTGGGCCAGACGCTGGCCCAGCTGCTGAACTCCGCCGGTGACCTGTCCAGGAACCGCCGCCACCGCCGCGGTGGTGCGGCGGGCGGCCCGCGGCCCGTAGACCGGCAGGCCGATCGTGGACTTCAGCCCGAACTTGGTCACCGCGATGCCGCCCTTGGCGGCGGCCTTCGTGGTGCCGACGGCGGCCTTGGCCGTGCCGCCGATCACCCGGCCGGTGCCGCGCGCGAGGCGCCCGACCAGCGCGGTGGAGCCGCGTGCGTGTCCGTAGGCGGCGCCGGCCGCGCCGCCGCTGGCGGCCATCGCGCCGAGCATCATCCCGCCGACCAGCAGCTTGCGGCCGATGCCGCGTCGCGGGGCCTGCTGACCGAGTTCGGAGGGCTCGCTGCCACCGAAGACACTGGAGTTGAGGCGGGAGCGGGCGCGCAGGGCTGCGCTCTCGGTGGCCCTGGCCAGGCGCTTGCGGTAGACGAACGCGCTGATGCACACGAAATCGATGACGATGAAGCGGACGGTGACACCGCCGGGCAGATCCTTCTCGGGGGCGTTGATGATGGCGGTGATCACCACGATCAGCACGGCCAGGGCCAGGACGGCTGCCACCATCAGGGCCAGCGAGCGCATGGTCGAGGTGGCTCTGGACCACAGCCAGGAGCGTCCCGGGCCGGGTAGTACTCCGATGACCAGGGCGACCTTCGCGATCATCGCCTCTTTGGCGATGCAGAACTGCGCATACAGGAAGCTGCTGTCGACGACGGTGATGAACAGGCAGGTCAGGAACGCGGCCAGCAGCATGAAGAACGCGCCGCCGACCTTGTCCATCGACGCCTTCTTCAGCGACGTGGCGCCGCCCTTGACGCAGGCCTTCTCGAACTTCACGACCGGGCCCTTGCTCTTCGCCTTCTCCTTGATGACCCGGTCGGGCACCTCGGTGAAGCTGCCCATGAGGCCGCCGAGGGTGTCGCCGACCCACGGAATCTTCTCCTTCATCATGTTCTCGCCGCTGTCCAGCAGCTCGTCCATGTACTGGTCGGCGACGGCCTGCTCGATCCGCGACTCCTGGAACTCCTTGGCGCACTTGCCTTCGAAGGTCTGCCCGTAGGACAGCAGCATCGCGGGGCGGACGACGAAGGCGTCGGCGAGCGCGTCGGTGATGGGCCGCGACAGCTGGTTGGACTCGGCGCTCTCCCACCCGCCGCCGTCCTTGCCGGAGTTGGTCAGGGTGGTGGGCTTGTCGGTGTTGAGGTCCTGGTTGTCCAGGACCAGGGCGGCGACCTCGATGGCCAGGGCGCGGGTGGTGGCCACGGCGCCGTCCTGCTCGGACAGCAGCATCTGCGGCGGGGCGGCCAGGGTGGTCACGGCGAGCGCGGAGATGACCAGGGCGGCGGCGGCCTCGCCCCAGCCGCGGGCCCGCTGACCGAACATCAGGTGCCATCCGGCGATGGTCCCGGCGTAGGTCAGGCACACCCCCGGCAGCCCGATCTGCACAACCACGTTGGCATACAGCGCATCGGAGACGATCAGGGCCGGTTTGAGGAGCAGCCCGGCGAGCTTGAAACTGAGTGACCAGGCGATGAGGAAGCACGCGAACGACACGAGCCATTTGGTGGCCAGGAACAGCATCTCCACCAAGAACGCTTCGATCTTGAGGTCCCAGTCTTTCCAGCTGCCGGTGTCGGAGTAGATCCGGTAGGCGGAGACGGGGTTGCCGTACTGGTCGGTGACCTCGAACGCGGACAGCACGCCGCCGTTGCGCCGGTCGTTCTTGTACTGGGCGATGCGCTTGTTCCAGTCCGCGAGCCAGGCAGCCCGCTTCCGCGCCCGCTCCTCCTCCTTGTCCTCCTTGTCCTTCTGTTCCTGCGCGTCCTCATCCCCGTTGGGGGCGTAGGGGACCTTGGGCTCGTCCCGGCGCTCCTCTGGCGGCAGCAGACCGGGCACCTCCGGTTCCAGGCCCGGCTCGTACTGGGAGGGTGAGGGGGCGGGCGGCGGTTCGGGAGCCGCGCCCGCGCTGCCGGCCAGCAGCAGCGACAGCAGCGTGGCGAGCAGCAGCAGCCCCGCGCCGAGCGCGAAGGCCCGCCGCGGCCTGGCCCAGGCTTTCACCCCGCCGCCCAACCGCCGCCCCACGTTCAGCGTGCGCGCCCGGACGGTGCCGGGGTTGAGGGCGTTCATGCGGCGGCTGCCAGAGGCTGGGAGTGAATGTTCTTCGCTGCCTGTTTGTCGGCCGGGATGAGGATCTGCATGCCGCCGATGCGCCCGTTGAGGTCGCGGTGCAGGCACTCGCCGGCCCGTGCGGCTTTCTCCTCGTCGTCGACGTTGATGGGGGAGAGGCTGGTTGTGACCAGGTTGAGGAGGTCCTCGTCGTGCGGGTCGCAGCCCAGGAAGCGCAGGCCGCGGCGGGCCAGTTCCCGGTCGGTGTGACGGAAGAGGAATTTGCGAGGGATCAGGCCGAGGATGACCTGCCCGATCTCACTGTCCGCGGGCCCGATGTCGTTGGGATCGTGCGAGCCGACCAAGGCGGCCGAGTTGTGCTTGCGGCCATCGCGGACGACCTCGAGGAGCAGCTCGCAGCCTTCGGGGCTGGAGGTCAGCCACCAGCACTCGTCCCACACGACCGCGGAGAATTCCTCGTCGCGCGCGAAGGCGATCTTCCTGCTGAGTGCGGCGATCAGATACATCGCCGCGCGGCCGAAGGTCTTCTCGAACTCGAGGCGGTCCAGCGACCCTTCCAGTTCGCGCTTCTTGGGCAGCGCGAGGGAGGCGACGGAGAACACCACGGAGTCGGCCTCACTGGTGCGCACGACGGGCAGCGTCTCGTCGAACAGGGCCCGGCCCAGGTCCTTGCGGGCCACCGCGCCCAGGCGGCGCGCCATCGTCCTGGAGGCGGGATCCTCGGCGCCGCGCGTGGTCAGTTCCTCGGCCAGCACCCGCATCGAGGGCCGTGGCCCGGCGAGGACCGAGGCGATCGCCTCGGACAGGGCGATGCCCTCGTCGCTCATCGGCGACGTGCCCAGCAACAGGGTCAGGAACGATTCGGTGAACCGCTGAGCCTCGCCCGCGTCCTCGAAGATCCGCAGGGGGTCGAGGGAGACGGAGGCGGTGTTGTCGATCGTGATGACCTGCGTTTCCCCGGGGCAGGCGCGGGCGAAGCGCACCCATTCCTGCTTGGGCGTGCGGTCCACGATCACCGCGCGGCCGCGGCTGCGGCGCACGCCCAGGCGCCGTCCGGCGGCCAGGATCGCGTACACCGCCGCCTTCAACGCGACGCTCTTGCCCGCGCCGAGCTCGCCGCAGTACGCGGCCGACGCGGAGGCGTTCTCCCGCGGCGCGCGCGCGAAGTCGATCAGGACCGGGCGCATCCCGCCGCCGGCCAACTGCAGCCCGTACAGGGGTCCGTGGTCATCGCCCAGGCCGCTGCCGGCGAACGGCCCGGCCATCGCGAAGTCGCGGGCGAGCAGGTACTGGGCGTACTGGAGCATGACGCGGGGGGTGCGGGCGCCGGGCAGCATCCCGTACCAGAGGTTCTCCATCTCGCCGCGCGGCCGGTCAAAGACGTACTCGTTGCCGCCGAAGTACCCGGCCAGTTCGGTGGCCCGGCGTTCGGCCTCGCCGGGGCTGTCGCCCCACACGCACAGCGTGACCATGGCGCGGACCTCGACCTCGGAGGCGGAGGAGGTGAGGCGGTCGCGGTATTCGTCCATGCCGGCGGCGGCCTTGTCCACGCTCGCGGGCACGCCCGCGGTCTCGGCGTCGTACTCGCTGTACTGTCCGGCCAGTTCGCGGGCCTGGCGGCGGGACTTGGCCTCGGCGCTCGCTCCGCCCTCGACGGCCAGGCGCACGACCCAGTCGACGGGGTAGGGGAACTGGTCGACGTCGGCGAGGAATTCGCTGCCGGGGAAGATGAAGGACTCGGGCATCTGGGACAGGCCGAGCAGTGCCTGGTAGGAGGTGCCCCACTCGGTCGTCGACTCCAGCCAGCGCCGCTGGAACGACGGCGCCGTGGCCGTGCGCCGCTTCCGGCCGCGGGGGGCGGGCTTCTGGCGGGAGAGGCCGCCTTCGGCGAGGATCACTTGCCCGAGCGCGGCAACGGAGCGGCCCCGCCCGCGTGTTTGATGCAGCGTGTGTCCCTCGGGCAGCAGCGGTTCGACGACGCCGCGGCGCGCGCTGTGCCCGTAGATCCACATGATCTCGGCCTCGCTGGCGGGCCGCATCCGCACCGCGGAGGGCCAGGTCGCGGCCATGTCGGCGGCCTGCACCAGCCGCTCGAGCTCCTCCTCGGCGGACACCGGCGCGGGCAGCAGGCCCAGCGTCCAGGCCAGTTCCGCCTTCGAGGCTCGCACCGCATCCGTCACGGCCTGGCGGCGGGAGGTGGGCAGTTTCACCGCGAGCCAGTCGGTGCGCCCGGTCAGCTCCAGCTGCTCGAGCTGGTCCAGCACCGTGTGTGCCAGGCGGGTGTAGCGCGGGGAGTCGGCCAGATTCACCCCCGCCGTCATCTTCTCCACCACGGAGGCGGGGTTGACCTGCGGGCACAGCGACAGCAGCATCGACTCGCCGCGCAGCTGCTTGACCAGCGACTCCAGACTGCCCAGGCGCTCCTTCTTCGCACGGCGCGAGGCGTTGGCGTGCGCCGAGCCCTCCACCCGCCAGATCGCCCACACACTGCCGTGGACCGTCCAGATGACATTGCCCGACATGTGCCGCACCGGGACCCGCATGACTCAATTCCCCTTTACTTGTGTGCTGCGTTGGCGTGCGCGGCTAGCCGCGCCTGGATCCCCGAGCGCACCCGCACCGGACCGGCCGGACCCTGCGACACCCCCACCGGGGCCGCCACCGGGGCGGGTGCGGGCCTCACCCGCGGGGTGGCCGGGACGGCGGCCGCCAGCGGCAGCGGGCGTGCCTTGAGAGCCCGCTCCGACGGCGCGGCGGCTGCCACGGCTGCCACGGCTGGTGCGGGGGAAGGGCGCAGGGTGAGCGTGCAGCGCCCGCGCACCGCCGTACGCCGCGTCAACTCCTTGACCGGGCGGCCGCCCAGGCGTCCCTCGGCGGGCGAGCCGAGCACGCTCAGCACGCTGCCGGCTACGGCCAGGGGGTTGCGTCCATCGACGCTGACCCGCCGCACCGCGAACGCGAGCGAGATCGGCACCGCCACGGCGATCAGCACGTTCCCTACCGCCCCGAAGTGCGCCCACAGCGGCCGGAACAGCAGCAGCAGCGCGAACGAGGCGGCCGCGACGGCCAGCTGAGGAATCGTGTACGGGCCGCCCCACAGCCGGCCGCCGCCGGGGAACGTGCCGATCACCAGTGGATGGCGCCGCGCCTTGGTGTAGCAGCGTCCGATCAGCGTCTCCTCGGCCTCGCTGCTGAACGGCTCCTGGGCCGCCGAGCTCGCCGCGCTCACCGCTGCTCGCGCACGTCAACGACGAGGACCTGCGCCGATGCGTTGTCCTTGCGGTCGAGGTCTTCGCCGGTCTTGTCCCGCAGGGTCTCCATGTTCGCGATGCCCCACCAGATCGCCCCCGCCATCACCGCGGCGACGAACGCCTTCAGCGGGGACTTGGTCTGCCCCCAGATGTAGAGCGTGAACAGCGCGCCGGCGATCGGCGGGGCCACGTTGACGAGGATGTCGTTGAAATCGGTGCCGATCGACTTGACGTCGTCGAGCACGCCGGCGGCCATGACCAGGCTTTCCATCAGTTGTGTCCCTTCTGAGAGTTGCCCAGGGCGGGCGCGGCATCGAGCGCGGAGATCTCCCAGCGCCCGTCCCGCGCCTGCAGCGCGAGCGCGTAGGTCAGCGGCCGGGTCTGACCGGCCCGGTCCGTGGCTTCGAGGTCGACGAGCAGCTCGCGCCGGGCGCCCTCGCTCACGTCCGCGTTCGGCTGGAACTGGCCTCCGCGCTCGGCGAGCTGAGTGAGCTTGATCTGCTCGTACGGGGCGGGGGAGATGGCGCTCAGGTTGGTGCCCGGCGACAGGTAGCGGTCCAGCTCACCCGTGCCGCTCAGGTAGGCGGCGAGGAACTCGCCCACGGTGGCGCTGGCGGCCTCGTTCTCGTCCGCGGGCACGGGATGCCCGTAGCCGAGTTCAGGCGCTTCGCCCGGCTCTGGCGCGGCGACCTCGGCCGGCAGTCCGGCGGCGATGTACGCGCCACCGGGTCCGGCCGACCGCACGGCGACCTGGAAGTACCGCAGCACCTCACCAGCCGCCGCATCCGTCGCGTCCGGCGAATCGTCCTTCTTGGCCGGGCCCTTGGTCCCGGTCAGGTGCGCGGCCACGGTCACCGACCAGTAGCCGTCCGAGACCTCCCTGACCCGCACCGTCGCCAGCCGCTCCGCACGCTGGGCACCGGGCTTGGCGTCCAGCACCACATCGCGCACGCCCGGGAAGTACGGCTGCAGCGAGGCCTCGCTGCCCTGCCCGGCTCGCGCGTACGCCGCGACGTACAGCTCGGCGAACCCCGCCGGCCCGGCCGCATCCCGCACCACTGCCGGTGCCGTGGCCCGCGGCTGGGGCGCACCCACCGCGGTCGAAGGCTGCGCCAGCGCGTACAGGCCAAGTGCCGGTCCCGCGATCAGCAGCGCCCAGGCCGTCCACCGCACCAGGGCGGTCAGGTTCGCGGCCGCGCCACTGGACACGGTGACCCACCCGGCCTCCGCCTCCGCCCCGCCCTCCTCGAACTCCGGGGGCTGGTCCTCGTACGCGTCGGCCGGGGCAGGCGCCTTGCGCCAGGCCGCCCTCATGCCCCGGCCTCCCGCTCGGCCTCACCCGCGGAACCCAGCGACCACGGTGGCCGCGTCTTGCCCCCGCCGAGCTCGCCGATATACGTCGCGCGTGCCTGTAGTTCGGTGATGCGGGCGCGCAGCACCCCCTCGGGCAGCGACCGCAGACGATCTGCCAACTCCTGGCCCTCATCCGCGTCCTCGTCCATGTACGCCCGCAGCGCCTCCACCGTCCGCTCGGCGAACGGCTCCTTCACCAAGGCTGTGGCCACGAGCATTGCCCTCCGCTTGATCGCCACCAGCCGTTCCTCATCCGCCTGCAGCTCCACGCCGTCCTGCTCCTCACGCATCGCCTGACTCCTCGCTTCGATCAGCCCGCCTCGCGCAGGCCGCAGACCCGCACGTCCCGGGAAGGGGAGGCGGCAAGCCGCGGATGTGACAGCCGGTCCGGAGATTTCTCCGCGTACTGCTGCGCGGCTCATGCCGCGGCCGCCCACAGCGGGGCCGCCGCACGCAGGCGCACCACCGCGCGCCGCCGCTTCTGCCGGATTGCCGCCGCGCTCACCCCCGCCGCGCGGGCCGCGGCAAGGTCCTCCACCGCGCCGGCCTCGCGGTAGTGATCCGAGATCGCGGCTGCCGCATCCGTGGTCAGGTGCTTCTCTGCCAGCGCCCACACCAGGAGTTCGACCAGCTCGCCGCGGGCCCCGGCGAGCTCTTCCACCGGCTCCGCGGCTTTCCTGAGACCGGCGGCTTCCGCGGCGTTGGCCAGCAGCACGACCTCGGCCTGCGCCAGCGGATCCGCCACCGAGCCCTCGCGCAGCTCCTTCTCGCCGGGCAGCTCCTCGCCGCTGGGCGCGAACTCCCGCCCCAACTCACGCGAGACGATGTGCCACAGCTCCAGGCGCAGATTCCGCGCCAGCTGCCGGTGGCGCCGCTCGATGGGGAAGGAGCGCACCACCTGATACAGCGCGGCGACGACCAGCTGCGCCACGTCGGTGAACTCCTCGCCCGCCCGCAGGCACCGCCGCGTCATCCGCACAGCGCCGGGCAGCATCGCCTGCACCACTACCCGGGCCGCCAGCTGCGCCTGCTCGCCCTCGCTCACCGCGCGTTCGAGCAGCACCGTCAGCCAGGCGTCGCTGAAGCGCCGCCCCTCCTCCTGCGAGCGCTGCTGCAGGAGGTCGTGGAGCTCGTCCAGGCGGTGCGGCGTCTGCTCGTCGACGACGCCCGCCTCGATCAGCCAGCCGCGCACCTGAGCAGCGGGAGCGGGGCGGTCGCACAGCCAACGCCACTCGGCGTTCAGGCGATTGACCACGTTGTTGTCGACGTGCGCGGTGTTCACGGCAGGCTCCTCTCGGATCAACTGCCGTGAACCATCGCCACCGCCCCTTACCTAACTGCTTCCCCAATCACGGCAAAAGGCCAGGTCAGAGCCGGGTAACCGCAGATTCACCGAAGTGGCGCACACGTGGGTAACCGGCTGCGGGCGACAGCGATCCCGGTTACCGCACCGGGAAGGAGCCGGTCCGTGACTACCCCGCCCGGAAAGGCGGTCCAGCGGCAGGCGATGCCCGGCCCGTCAGCCGTGTCAGCTCGCTGTGAGAGCAGATCGGCTGGTCAGCATGAATGCGGGTCGCCTATCACCCTCGCGCTCGTTGTGCGGAGTATGAGTACGACTGATACCCCGGCAGAGGCGGAGAGCGTGCTGAGGGAGGAGTTCCGGCGGTGTCTGCTGGTGGACCCGAAGCAGGCTCTGGCCATGGTGGAAGGACTCGTGCTCTTCATGCACGTGGAGACCGGATATGCCACGCAGGCCGCACGCGGCTCCGGGGTGAGTTGGCGGGAGATCGGCAGAGCCATGGCGCTGGTCGACGACGCCGGAATTCTGCTCCGTCAGGCCGCCGCACTGTTTCTGGGCTTGCCCGCCGCTGATCGTGCAGCGGAACGGGAGATGGTCGCCCAGGCGCTCGCAGAGCAAAGGGAGTATGAGGAAGACGAGGCTGCGGAGTTGCTGGGCGAGCCGAGGGATCGGGAACCGGATGTCTGGGCGGCTGCCGTTGACCGGTTCCGTCGTGGGGTGCACGGCCAAGCTCTGTGACAGATAGCTGAGTGACGTGACCGCGGAGCTTGCTGCCTTCCTGCTATCAGATGCCCGTTGCCCGAAGGGTCAGGAGGACCCGCTAGAGCGGGAAGGAGCGGCGGGCAGGGCCTGCACCGCAGCTTCCTTCGCGGCGATCAACGCAGTCGTGAACCGGTCAGCTACCGCAGCCGCTTCGTTGGACATCTGCCCCAGTCCGTCGACGGCAACTTCGGTGCGCGCGGTGGAGGCGAGGAAGTCGAGCAACTCGCCGCTGTCCCTCTCGAGCTGCTCGACCTGGCGCAGTTCCTGGAGACGGGCGTCGGCCTCGGCGGTCTGCGCCGCGAAGGCCTCGATCGCCTCGACCTGCCGCTCGAGGTCTCCGAGCCCAGTGGCAAGCGCGCTCTTCCTGGCCTTGAGGAGCCCGGCCGCCTCCCCGCTCTGCACGTCGCTGGGTGTCTCGTCGATGAGTCGGCTGTATGTGGCCAGGGAGCGGGCTACGTCCCAGAACTGGGCGGGGAGCTGGAGCTCCGCATGCTGCCGGTCGATCAGATCGCGGGCGAGGACCTCGGAGCCGAGGACCTGGCGCGCCGCAGTGCGCGCCCGCCGCAGGAGGGCCGAGGCATCCTCGGTGAGCTGAGAAGGCAGCACAAACCGGTCCCGTGCCGTGCGGACCTCCTTCCAGATCCGGGTCCAGTCGTGGGCGAGCATGGTCCCGATGACGATCCAGGCGCCAGCCACACCAGCAGCCAACGGCAGGATGGAGCCCAGCAAGTCCGCGGCGCGGCTGAACATGTAGTGCCAAGCACCCATGTTGCTGGAGTATTCGGCCGAGGCCGTGCTGTCCGCGTTCTTGTCGAGCAACCACCACAGGCCCGTTCCCGCGCCCAGCGGAACACCGGCACGGATCAGGTAGGGCACCGCATCCCACAGGGCAGACCGCGTCGGCAGCGCGGGATCGCCATAGCTCTGCAGATCCGAAGGCGAGGTCTTGTACAAGAACTTGCGCACATGGGCGGGCAGACCGGGATCAACCACAGGCGATGTATCGCTGGACCCGAGCAACGCCTCAGCATCCCGCATGGCCCCTCGCCCTCTTCGCGTCATGCCCCGCATTGTGCCCGCTCCGATGAAGGCCAGGCCAGGAGGCAGAAAACTCTCTGATCAGCAGCTCAGTCCAGTGCCGGGATGCGGCCGGCGAGCTGGACGACGAACGCCGCCGCGAGCTCGCCCGCCTCGCCTTCGTCATTGGCGCTGATCCAGTGCGCCAGCTCAAGCGCCACTCTCGCCTCACCCAGGCTCATGACGGGCACCCGCTCCTCCTGGCCCTCGAGAAGATCCCATGCCGTGCTGAGGTCGATCGCCGCGTCGCTCATCGCATCCGACAACGCGGAGAGGGAAGCATGGTTACGTACGTAGGCCCGGCGGGCGCCTCGTGTGCGGGCAACTGGGCTGTGCGGATTGGCTACGCCCGTACAGCTGACACCATCAGCGTTCCCGCCTTGCCGTCGTCGGGCGCGTCCAGCACGTAGGCCTCGACCTGGGTGAAGCCGTGCCGTTTGAGCAGGTCCGCCCAAGTGTGGGGCGGGTACTGCCAGCGCAGCACCGTGAGTTCTGCCTGCTCCAGGTGTTTGCCGCCCATAGCCTGGGGGCCGTAGACGCTGGCGGCGGGCATGGCCTGGCTGAAGGCCAGGACGCCGCCGCGGTCGAGGCGTCCAAAGATCAGAGGGAGCAGTTCGTCGGGGTCGGTGAACCACAGCGCCCCCCACACCGAGTAGACCGCGTCATAGACGCTCTCGTCGCGGCGCAGGAAGTCGCAGGCGTCGGCCTGCACGAAGTGCACGTTGGGCTCGGCGTTCCACCAGGAGCGAGCCCGTTCCACCTGGACATGGGACAGGTCGACGCCGGTTACCTTCACGCCCTGGCGGGCCAGGAACACCGCTTCCTTGCCTTGCGCGGGCCCCAGGTCCAGGGCCCGGCGCGGGGCGCCGAGCAGCTCGGCGCCGGGCCCGTGGCCGCCGTACTGAGTCCACTCGAACTCGGGCTGCGGGGCCGGTGCGTTGGGGTCGTGCGCGGGCAGGTAGCGGTCCCAGTACTCGGCGGCGGTGTGGGGCGCGGTGGGCATGGGGCTCCTTGGGAGGCCGGTGGGACCCGCTCTGTGAGCTGGTCACCGTACCGGCGAGCCGCACCCCGCGCCGGGGAACGACGTGCCCTGCCCGCATCTGCACGCGCGAGGGCCCGGGGCGCTCCTCACGCCCCCGGGCCCGACCGCTTCCGGTAGTTCAGTGGCCGTCGTGCTGGGCTACCGCGCCCGCTCGACCTCGATCAGTGTGTTGGGGCACTCGTTCAGTGTGCTGGCGAGCTTGGCAGCTTCGGCCGGGTCGACGGCGAGGGACCACCTCGTCTTGATCGTGACCCAGGTGGTCACGTACTCGCAGTGGTAGCCCGCGGCCGGCGGCATCCACGTCGCGGGGTCTTGATCCGCCTTACTCCTGTTGCTGGCCGCGGTGACCGCGATCAACGACCTCGTGTCATCGAGGTCGTTGGCGTACGCCTCGCGCTCCTTGGGAGTCCAGGCGGAGGCGCCGGAATCCCAGCTTTCGGCGAGCGGGACGTAGTGGTCGATGTCGAGGGCGCGAGGGCCGTCGACGTATTGGTCGTCGTAGGGGCTGTACCAGCGTCCGCCAGTGAGGGTGCAGCGCCCGGTGCGGTCGGGGGCAGTGACAGCTTCGTCGAGAAGGACCTCGGACCGCGTTGAGCAGCCGTCACGGTCAGCGTCGATCCAGTGGCGGAAGAGGTCTCGGTCGTAGCCGGTGCGGACCTCGTCGGTGACGGTCAGTGCGGCGAGGGCATCGCGGACGGGCAGGTTGATGGTGTCGCCGGGGTCGGCAGCGTGGACCGAGGTGGTGGGGGCGAGCAGGGCGGCAAGGGCAGCCAGGACGGCTGCGGCGCGGATGCGCACGGGCTCCTCCGAAGGTCACGAAACGGGTCGTGATCTTCGTAGCGGGAGGCGATGGTGCGCCGGGCCGGATTCCTTGGGTGCGCCACTCGCGTGGGCGGTAAGTCGGATGTTCGCACCGTCAGCTTCACCACGACTCGACGACCGCCGACGGGCAGCTCGGCCAGCCGCCGTACGTATCTGCTGTGCACTCGACCGGAAGGTGCCGAGCAGTCCGGGCACCTCAACACCCTCACCCCACCGTGTGCTTCGGCCACCACCAGCCCGTTCAACTCGGCGAAACGGTCGAGCAACAACTTTGCCGCCATGGGCGCCTTCATCGCCGGGCCCAGTGGGGCAGAACGAGCGGGGTATGCCGGGCAAGCAAGTACCGGCGTAACTACCGGCGTAACTACCGGCCTAGGTACCGGCGTAACTACCGGCGTAACTACCGGCGTCGAAGCGGGCTGCCTGATGTTCGTGCAGGTCAGACGTGCTGGGTAACCGGGAATGGGCCGCTGACACCTCTTCTCCCATGTGGAGAAGAGGGTCTTCTTCTCCTGGGGGCGCGGAGTGTGGCGCAGCTGCTCGTGCCGCGTGCCGCTGTGGGCATGCGCCGCTGCGGTCCGCGGCCCTCGCGCGCCGGGGTTCGCCGACGGGGCCGGCACAGGCGCCGCCGGAGCAGCGTCGGGCGTCCGGCCGCGCCCGTCCGGGACCGGGGCGGGGTGCTCGGCCTCTGGGGCGGGCTCGCCCGTGCACGGGGCGGACATCATCCCGTGGGGCGTGCGCAGACGCCGTGCCCAGCTCTTGCGTTCGTCGCTGGTCATCCAGGACCGGCCCGCTACGTGCGACAGGCGAGCTCTGTACGCGTCCGCTTCGGTCGCATGGATTCCTGCGGGCCACGTGTGGCACAGAGCCAGAGCCTCCCGTCCGGCGTGCGATGCCATAAGGACCGCCCACCGGCCGTCGCCTTCCCCGCGTACCCTTCCCCGCGTCAGGAATCCCCCGTCGTACAGAGCTTGGACCCGCTCAGCTTTTACAGGGCGCGCGCCGGCTGAGGCAGTCAGAGCGACGAACCGATTGCCGGTCAGCATGCGTAGACGGCCAGCCTCCGCGGCTTCCATGACCTTGATGTGAGCGTGAGCCCATCCCAGTGTGGGGACGTAGTCCTGCGCGCGAATCCAGCGCAGATAGTGCCGTGTGCGGTCCGACTCCCACTGGGCCGGAGCGCCGGTCTCTTCGTCCGCCGGGAGCCAGTACTCGGCCTGCGGGGGTTCGACACCCGGCACGGCGCCACCCTCCGCCTCCCAAGCATCGACCCCACACGGGTCACTGACTACGTCGACCGCGGAGACAGGGGCGGGGGGAACGCTCGATGGCGCCCTGTCCGCAGAACCCGCCGCTGCGGGGGCGATTTCCTCGTACGTCACGGCGTCGCCCCACTCGGCCAGAACATCGGCGGGGGTCAACGGCGTCGGTGCCTTGGGCGCCTTGAGGGGGCTCGGCGCCGGAGTCCACGTCGGTGCGGGAGCGGTCGCCGCATCCTCGATCGTCCCGCGGATCGTCGCTTCGAACGTGCGACGCTCTTCGACTCGGGCGAGCATGAGCGCTTCGGCCTGCTCGCGGGACCGGATCGGCTTTCGGTCGGCGGTGCGAACCTGCTCGGTCTTGCGCCACGTGCGGGGGGATTTCCGCAGGTCGGCAGGGTGCTTGTCCTGGCGGGTGATGAACCACTCACCCTTGTGGCACGCAACCCAGAAGCGATGTCCGCGCCACGATGCCACGACCTCCCACCGCTGCGGAATCGACTCCTCGCGCCAGCACAGCACCACGCGCGCGGAATCGTCAGGATTTCCCTTGGAGCGCTGCGGGCCCTTGGCCATCATGGCCAGAGTGTTGCGGGCGTTGCTGTCGGCAGCGCGCGCGTTGGCTTCCCTGTCCTTGGCCCACCACGCTTCCGGGGTCGGAACGTCGGAAGGCGTCGCAGCGTCGACCGGTACGGCGGGGGCGACCGGAACGACCGTGGCGAACCCGCGGACGTCGGACTGGTGGGAGGAGACCAGGACTCCTCGCTGCCACGTGCGCCGGCCAGCGGTCGCGCGAACCCCCGCCGTGGTGAGCGCGTCCTCGATGTCCCAGTCGCTCACGTCCGCCATGACCCGTGCGGGCGCGTCCCCGCAACCGCGGGCAGTGACCGGCACATGCCCGCCGTGCACGAAGCCGCACGCGCACCTCGTGCGGAGCAGCACCCCGCCGCTCCGGTAATCGACGACTTCCGCCGTCGCGGGGGCGCACCCGGCGGGAGCACTCGGCGCCGGAGTGGTGTCGGCCAGCGCGGCAGGCTGGCCACCTTCCGGGGCGCGCGGCACCTCAACTCCGGGGCAGGCGCCACCCTCCGACTCCCACGCGTCGACCGCTCCGGGGTCCGCCTGAACGTCGCCAGCAACCGGGGGCGCTACCGGCGCCACGCGCGGCAGCCTCAGTCCACCCCGCTGCGCGAACTCCCACAGCTCCGCCGCCGCCTTTGCTGCTGCTGCCGCGTACCGCGCCACCGTGTCACCGAACTCAAAGCCCCGGGCGCGGTAAGCGCGCTCGGCCTCCGTCGCCGCTTCCCGCGCGCGGCGCGCCACGGCCCACAGCGCGTCCCAGACTTCATCGGTCAGGTCATTCATGTGCGGCCGGATCGCGTCGTACGCGACCTGCGCCCGCGCAGCCTCCGTCCGGGCCTTCCCGAGCATCACGGCGCCCGTGGCAGCGTCCGCCGCCGCAACCGCTTCACGCTGCCGCAGGACGGCCGCACCGTAGGCCTGCGACTCCGCCGCAGCGCACACGTACTCCGGCCGGTTGGCGATCATCCACTCGGCGAACGCGCGGCCGACCGCACCCCACGTTCCGGCCACGGGGGTGCCGTCGGGCAGCGTGCCCCGGAACGCGTGACCGGCAGCGATCATGTCCGCGTTGTCGCTGCCCGGACGTCCGCCGCGCGCGGCGTCCAGGTCCAGGGTCACTCCCGCGCAGTGCATGTCCGCACTCGGGCGCCGCTTCTCACTGTCCGTGCCGCGCCCGTTGATCTGTACGCAGCGCGGGAAGCGCCGTACAGCCTCTCGCGCGTCCGCTTCCGTCACGTGCCCCCGCAGCACTGCCGCGCGCTCCGCAGTACGTCCCTGGGCCCATCCCGGACGGCCCGACAGACCCGTGTCGGCGTCGACGTCCAGGGAGTACCGGACGTCGACCACCGGGGCCGACGCTGCGCGCTTCGCCCGTGCCGGACGGACCGCCGGGGCAGGCTCGGCCGGAACATCGTCAAGCGACCCCTGCCCGTCGCAGTCGAACACCTTCGGGGCTACGTCCGCCGCCTCAACATCCGTCATCGGAACCGGGGCCCCAGCAAGGATGGCGTCTGTGATCGCACGGCACGCGCACTCAAATCCACCGCACGTCAGGCACAGATCGTCCGCGCACTCTTCAGTCTTGCGCGCGGCATCCTGCGCTTCCTGGGCGTACTCCTCGATCGCACCCATGCGCTCATCACAGTCGGATGCGTGGCTGTTCGCATCGGAGTACGCACTGTCTGCAGCCTTGGCGTGCTCGGGCATGACCGCATCGTCGTTGGCGGAGACGTACGCACTCTCCGAAGCCTTCTGCGCGAGCGACGGGTAGGGGTGGGCCGCGCGCTTCACGACCTCCGCGTGGTTGGCGAACTGCCGCGCCATGGCCGCAGCGTGCCGCACCTCTGCCAGAGTCTCAGCAGCCGCAGCGATGTCCGCCCATGCAAGCGCGTCCGCCGAATCACTCGCGGCCTCCGCGTAGTACTCCTTGACGATGCCGGACGCACGCTCGGCCTCCGCGCACTGCACACGCGCTTCGGCCAGTGCGTTGCCGGACGCTTCCGCCTCTGCGGCGTCGACCGGGCGACCGGCCGCAGCGTCCGACAGCAGGGACACCCGACGCTCGACGTCCCCCCGCTCACGCACCCAAGACAGCGTGTGAGAGCCCCGCTGCGGGTCCAGCTCCGAGGTGAAGCCTTCCGGGCGGTCGTACACGAACACGTGGCAGGAAGAGCATTCGGTGTGGCCGCCCATGGCCAACTGCAGACCGCGGTTGCACGTGACGGTGCTCGACCGGCCGTACGAACTGCGGGAGACCCTCCTCGTGCACCGGGCAGGCTCTACCACCGGAACGGCCGGAACCAACTCAGCCTCATTGGTGCGGACGTACCGCGTGGCCGCGCCACGCGACTTGTAGCCGTCCTTCCCCGGGATCACCCAACGGCCGTCCAGCGTCATCACGCTGTACCGGTCAGAGGCAGCGTGGTGAACGGTGTAGGCGACCGCCCGACGGTGCTCATCCGTCACAACGACGGGGGACGACAGGTCGTGACCGCGCATCGCGTTGTCTGCGGGGGAGGTGATCAGCTGCATGGTCCGGGGTCCTTCCAAATGCAGGGAGTGCCTTCGACGTCGGGGCCTGCCACTGACCTGCCGACGAAAGAACTATACCGCACTTTCATCATGCGGCAAGCCTGCACTGGAGCGAGCGCGAACGCCAAAAGCGCCCCTGCCGAGAGCGGCAGGGGCGCGAGGGACGGGAGCACGTGGCGGGGAGTCCGGGTGGGGAGAGTCAGCGACTGGTGCGAATGCGTGGCCCCCACGCGAACTCAAGGTCGTCCAGCAGGACGTACTCCAGCCCCCACCTGCTGCGCAGGAGGAACGGGGCACTCTCCATGCGTTCGCAGACGATCAGACTCTCGGGCTGACCGACCAACATGTACCGGCCGTGCGAAGCGGGCCTACTTCCCGGCCCGTAGCGCTGCAGCAGTTCCTCCAGGCGCGCGCGGTGCTGCTCGGCGAACACCTCCAGCCGCTGCACGTAGCCTTCCCGCTCATGCTCGCGCACGGCGCTCAGCGCCGCGGCCAGCACATCGTCGGAACCATCGGCACGTAGCCAGTTGCCCGGCTCGGTACAGGCCCATGTGCACTGTCGAGCCGCTTCCTGGACTTCCTGCGCATCCAGGATGGGGGCCGGCTGATCCTGCTCGGTACTCATGCTGCCCACTCCAATCCAAGGTTGGCGAGTGCAGTGAGCTTGTCCGGGGTCAGCTTGGTGCGGCGGCTCTTGTTGTTCGACAGGAACACCCCCAGCTTCACCTCGTGCTCCTTGCCCTCGACCACGATCGTCTCTACGTGCCCCCTGGGGACGGTCAGCGAGCCCGTACGGGCCCTGTACTGCTCTAGGGCCGCGACACCCCGCGCGAAGGCGTCAGAGCCGCCCTTAGCGGGCTTCTCCGGGGTGACCTCCTGCGGTGCCGGGTAGGGGCGGATGCCGAGTCGCTCCAGGCGCTCACGCTGACCGTCCATCAGGCCGTGCCACACATCGTGCTGTCGCTGCCGCTCAAGCCACTTCCCGATGTCCATGCCGTGCACGGTGACGCCCGGCTCCACGGAGACGAGCCTGCTCTCACTCTCCTCCAACTCCTCCACGAGCATCTCGCGCACCGCAGCGAAGTGCCGCTGCCACTCCGCCGACCACGCCGGATTCCAGTCCTCATCCACCTCGTTCAACGCGGCCTCCCACTTGGGGCGTTCGGCCAAGGCACCCGCGCGGCGCAGATTGGACAGCCACTGCCCCAGCGGCCGATCGAGCATCGTCGCGGACCGGGGCGCGCACAGTGTCCAGTGCTCCTCGAAGTAGGCCTTCGCGGCCTCCAGGTTCTCCTGAAAGCGTTCGTCCGCCAGGGACCAGACCATGCCCAGTTTCTCTAGCCGCGCCGCGCGCCTGCCCGTGATCTGCGCGGCCCCGTACGCCCGCCGCTGCTCCGCGATCCACTGCCCCAGCGGATACGCGCCCTCTTTGTGCCCGTACGGAACCCTGGCGTGACCCTCGCGCTCCGTGAACTTCTTGAGCTGCGCCCAGCCGCGCGCCCAGTCCTGCCGCTCCGTGTCGATCACATTGAACGAAACCCACTCAGCGACCATCGCCGGATCCCGCGGAGCCGCAAAACGCAGCAGCATACGAGATTCTTCCTCGCCGTCCTCCGGTGCCGAACCAATATCCATGGACGGTTGCGCGAAGTCCTTCTGCGGCTCCTGAGGAATGGCCAGCAACTCAACGGCCTCTTCATCATGAGCCCGCAACCCCTCAAGAACTTTCACCAAAGGCCGATACGAGCCCGAAGTGAACATGTCCTCGGGCTTCTCATCGGGCTGGAGAAATACAGGCACGATCAGGGAGGCCAATTTCCCTTGCCCTGGCTTTTGCCGCAGCGCGCGCCCAATGGCCTGCACGATGTCATGCGGCGCGCCCTTCGGGTCGAGCAGCGCCACCGAGTCCACGGCCCGGATGTCGACACCCTCGCCCAACACCTTGCAGTTCGAGAGGACCGCACGCCGCCCGGTCGAGCCGAACTCACTCAGCACATCCCGCCGGTGCTCGGGGTCGTGCTCCCCGCACAGCCAGTTCGCCCAGATCCGCGACGGGTACGTCTCCGGCTGGTCCGCGCGCAGCTTTGCCGCCACCCGCTCCAGGCCCTCCGCGTACGCCTGAGCTTCGATCGTCCGGTGATGGAAGGTGATGCACGTGCTCAGGCTGTGCTGCGCCATGGTGTGCAGCAGCGCGGCCTGGAGGGCTCCGAGCCGCTGCCCGCGCACCTCCTCACTGCCCCGCTCCTCACCCATCAGCCGCTCCGGCGTCACCACCGGGTCCTGGAGCTCCAAGACGATGATCTGATACCGGGCCAGCAGACCACGCGACACGGCAGACGCGAGCGTCAGCTTGTAGAACACCGGCCCGAACACAGACTCGTCATCCATGGAAGCCGCCATCTCCCGCGGCAGAGGGTCCCGCACCCCCTCAGCAACCTCCCGATCGAGCCGCTCCTCCCAGATCCGCGGCGTCGCCGTCAGATACAACCGCCGGTACGCCGGCACGACGGCCTGATCGTGAATGCCCGCCCAGGCCTTACCCATCGACCCCGAAGTACGGTGCGCCTCATCCACCACCGCCAAGTCCACCGGAGCCAGCTGCTGCCCGTACGCGCCCTCAAAAGCCTCCGCCAACACACCCAAACTCGCGTACGTCGCATAGATCGTGACCGGCCCCTCGCCATGCCACAGAGCCAGCTGCACCGGATTGGTGGTGGAGCGCACCTTCATGCTCCACAGCTCCGGGTCATCCTGGAGCGAGCACACTGCGACCGCCGGCCCCGTGTGCCCAACACGGCGCCACTCCTTCACTGTCTGCGTGAGCAGATCCAGCGTGGGAACGAGCACCAGAATCCGCCCGTTGGAAAGCGTCCGGCGGAGCAGCATCTGGCGAGCAGCGAAAGCAGCGGAGATGGTCTTTCCAGTGCCACACGCAGAGATCACCTGTCCGCGCAATCCGTTCGCAGGAATGCCACCGGTCGGAATGTCGAATCCGCGAATGATCGCGTCCACGGTCTCGATTTGATTATCGCGTAGATCGCTCTTCCTCATGACCACAGGAAATCTCCTTTTCGCGGAAAGTGCTGCGTAATCAGAATGGAAAGCCAGGAAGGCACATTCGGGCGATGGGTGTGGTGTCTCGTCCCAGACTCTACACAGGGGTACACTGTGATGCATCACCTTCGATGAAGGTTCGCCCGAGAGGCTGACACTTGGCTGATTCTTGCTCCATGGTAGCGGGTTGACGTGCAAGCTGACAGGGTATTGGTGAACGTGAGCGGGCAGGCTTGAGGGCAGGGAAGGGGGCGGGTGGAGCGCAGCGGAGCCCGTCACTACGGCACAGGTGACGCTCCATCAGGCCGACGGACCGTCACCTTCGTGACAGGGGTGGCACCTGAATTCCCAGCACCTACACAGGCCCGCACGTGATGCACCCTCCCCTGTAGCCAGCCAAAGAGGCCCCGCTTGCGGGGACTCTCGCAATTCGCGCTTGCGCGAATTGACGCTCTTTCAGAATTCCGCTTGCGGAATTCATTCCCCCGCTTGCGGGGGGATTCGAATTGCGTTTACGCAATTCGTACTCTATGGTCCGGCTTGCCGGGGCATA
>NZ_JAPEPI010000007.1 GCF_026340305.1 Streptomyces sp. NBC_01381
TTCGGCTGGTACGACAACGAATGGGCGTACTGCCAAAGGCTGTTGGACCTGACCACCTACGTCGGTGAGCGCCTGTGATCCCGCCCATCCTGCGGGGCGTACGGGCAGTTGTCCTCGACACCGACGGAGTGATCACCGATTCGGCGCGGGTACACGCCGAAGCATGGAAGCGAGCTTTTGACGCGTTCCTGGTGGAGCATCCGCCCGAACTCCCGGAGCAGCGAAGGGTGTTCGACGTACACGAGGACTATCTCCGGTATGTCGACGGCAAGTCGCGTCTCGACGGCGCCGAGTCCTTTCTGGCTTCGCGCGGGCTGCGACTGCCGGCCGAGGCAGTGGAGGCGGTGGCCGCGGACAAGGAGTGCCGCTATGTCGAGCGGTTGCGCAAGGGCCATATCGACGCCTACCCGGGCACCGTCCGCCTGCTGCACGAACTGCGCGGTGAAGGCATTCCGCTCGCGGCGGCCTCCGCTTCCCGCCATGCCCGTGAACTGCTCCTTCACGCAGGGGTGTTGTCGCTGTTCGATGCGCTCGTCGACGGCGCCGAGGCGGCCCGGCTCGGGCTGCCCGGGAAGCCGGATCCGGCGCTGTTCCTGGAGGCGGCTCGCCGCCTCGGTGTGCCGGCGGCGGATACCGCCGTCGTAGAGGACGCGTTGGCCGGTGTCGAGGCCGGGCGGCGTGGCGGGTTCCGTGTAGTGATCGGCGTGGACAGGAACGCGGCGGCCGGCACCAGGGCGGCTCTGCTGCGGCACGGTGCGGACATCGTTGTGGACGACCTCGGGGAACTTCTGGACGGAGGGGAAGGGCCATGACGGAGCCCATCGAGGACTGGGTCTGGGAGTACGAGGGGTACGACCCGGCACAGGAGCGGCTCAGGGAGTCGCTGTGCACGCTGGGCAACGGCTACTTCGCCACCCGGGGTGCCGCCCCCGAATGCCCGGCGGACGACACGCACTATCCGGGGACGTACGCGGCGGGCTGCTACAACCGGCTCACCTCGCACGTCGCGAACCGGCAGGTCGAGAACGAGGACATGGTCAACCTGCCCGACTGGCTGCCTCTTGCGCTACCGGCTGAAGGACCGTGACGAGATGGGGGAGTGGCTCACCCCGGACTCGACCGCGCTGATCGCGCTGCGTCAGTCCCTCGATGTGCAGTCCGGTGTCCTGGAACGCAATCTGCGCTACGAGGACGGGCAGGGGCGGGCCCTGGCGGTGCGCCAGCTGCGCGTCGTTCACATGGCTGATCCGCATCTGGCCCTGCTGAGGACCGAGTTCAGCCTGGAGGGTCGCGCCCAGCTGACCTGCAGGTCGAGGCGGCGTTGGACGGGAGCGTCAGCAACGCGGGTGTGGCGCGCTACCGGCAGCTGAACTCCAAGCACCTGACGCACGTCCACACCGGAGACGGCGACGGTCGCGACATCGTGTGGCTCCGCTGCCGCACGACAACCTCCGACGTACGGGTGGGACTGGCCGCCCGCACGACGGCGGGCTCCGCCAGGGCCGCGACGCTGCATGAAGCGGGCCGAGCCGCTCAACGCTTCGATCTCGACCTGGAACCCGGGCGTACCGTCACCGTCGACAAGACCATCGCCCTGCACACCTCCCGTGACCCGGCGATCAGCGACCCCCTGCAGGCGGCCGTCGACCGGGTCGGCCGGGCGCCCGGCTTCGAGGAGCTGCTCGACTCGCACCTCACCGCATGGGACCAGCTGTGGCGCAGGGCCGAACTGGACGTGCCCGGCGAGGCGGGCCGTATCCTGCGCCTGCACCACTTCCACGTCCTGCAGACGCTCTCCCCGCACACCGCCGACCTCGACGTCGGAGTGCCGGCGCGCGGGCTGCACGGCGAGGCGTACCGCGGCCATGTCTTCTGGGACGAGCTGTTCGTCCTGCCTTACCTGAGCCTGCATTTCCCCGAGGTCTCCCGGGCTCTGCTGACCTACCGGCACCGACGCCTGGAGCAGGCGTGCACGGCGGCACGTGATGCCGGCCGCGCGGGGGCGATGTTCCCGTGGCAGAGCGGCAGCGACGGCCGTGAGGAGACCCAGGAGCTGCACCTCAACCCGCGCTCGGGGCGCTGGCTGCCGGACAATTCCCGGCTCCAGCATCATGTGGGTTCGGCGGTGGCGTACAACGTGTGGCGCTACTGCGAGGCGAGCGGTGACACCGAGTTCCTGCACACCAAGGGCGCCGAGATGCTGCTGCAGATCGCCCGTTTCTGGGCGGACTCGGCGACGTACGACGAGAGCCTCGGGCCAGGCACCGAATCCGCGGGGTGGTAGGTCCCGACGAGTACCACGACGCCTACCCTGACGCCACGGAGCCGGGGCTCGACGACAACGCGTACACGAATGTCACGGCGGCCTGGGTCCTCGCCAGGGCCCTGGACGTGCTGGGTGATCTGCCCGAGCCGCGAAGGCGGGAACTCGTGGAGAGGATCGGGCTCGACGGCGGGGAGATCGAACTGTGGGAGGACGTGTCGCGCACCCTGTATGTGCCGTTCCACGAGGGGGTGATCAGCCAGTTCGAGGGATACGGGGAGCTCGCGGAGCTGGACTGGGACGGCTACCGCGCCCGCTACGGTGACATCCGGCGCCTCGACCGGATCCTGGAGGCCGAGGGCGACACGGTCAACCGCTACCAGGCCTCCAAGCAGGCCGATGTGCTGATGCTCGGCTACCTCTTCTCCCCGGCCGAACTGCATTCCCTCTTCGGCCGGTTGGGATACTCGCTGGACGCGGAGATCTGGCAGCGCACCGTTGACCACTATCTGCGGCGGACCAGCCACGGCTCCACGCTCAGCGGCCTCGTGCACGGCTGGGTCCTTGCCAGGGTGCGGCGCGCGGGAGCCTGGAAGTTCGTTCAGGAGGCGTTGGCGGGCGACATCGCCGACCTGCAGGGCGGCACCACCGGCGAGGGCATCCACCTCGGTGCCATGGCGGGCACGCTCGACCTCGTACAGCGGGGCCTCACCGGCCTGGAGGCGCGGGGAGGCGCCCTCTGGCTGGACCCGGTGCCGCTCCCGGAACTCTCCGAGTACGGCTTCGCACTGCGCTACCAGGGGCACTGGGGCATTCGGCTGCGCATGCGACCGGGCAGGCTGCACATCGCCGTGCCCGCCTCCGACCGCTCGCCCATCGACATCGAACTGCCGGGCCGGGCCGTCTCCGTCATGCCGGGCGAGTCATGCGAACTGTCGCTGCCTGAGTGACGGGGCGAACGGTTGCTATCCGGGTGAGCTTTGATTCGCCCTCCGGGGGTTCACCCGGGTACCACGGCCACGGGGCGCTGGGTGTGGTGGACGAGAGCGTTCGCCGCCGGGCCGAGCTTTGTTCCGTGACGGCCGACGACGATCAGTTCCGCCCGGGCCGAGGCGCGCACCAGGGCATCGGACGGGGAGTGCAGTACGACGTCCTGCAGCACCCGGACTCGCGGGTACTTCTCCCTCCACGGCCGCAGAGCATCGGCCAGGAGCCGCTCCTCCTCATCCTCCCAGCGGGCGCGGTCCTTCTCCGGCAAGGGGAACGGCATCCAGGCGGCAGCAGGCGTGGGGAGTGCCCAGGCGTGCAGGGCGCGCAGTCGTACGTTCGCGCGCATCGCGGCGTCGAACACGAAGTCGACTGCGGCCTCGACCGGTTCGCGAGCGTTTATGCCGAGAGTGACCACCTCGGGCCGGGATTCGGCGCGCCTGAGGGCGAGCCCGCTCGGCACCAGGATCACCGGACAACGGCAGGCTTCGGCGGCGCCCAGAGCCGTCGAGCCGAGCGCCAGTCCGGCGAACCCGTCGGCCCCGCGGGTGCCCAGGATCAGCAGGTCCGAGGACGTGGACAGGTCGAGCAGCGAGCGCGTTGTCGGGCCCGTCAGCCGCACACCCTCGATGTCCAACTCCGGATGGCGCCCCGCCAGCTCCGCCACGACTCCGCCGGGCAGTGGCACGGGGCGGTACGGCCACAGTTCCGCGAGCTCGTCCGGGGAGAGCGCGGACACATGGACCACCTTCAGCGGTAGACCACGCCGTACGGCTTCACGGGCCGCCCAGGAAGCGGCCGTGCGGCTGCGCGCGGAACGGTCGACACCCACGATCACTGAACGTCGCATCGCGGTTCCCCTGTCCGTGGTGAGGTGAACTTCCCCTCCCACGCTGATGGTTGTCCCGTTTGGCCGCCAGAGCCGATCGGGCACGACCGTGGCCCGGTCGGCACTCGCCGATGCCAGACAGTGGCGCGACGCTGGAGGCGAGGAAGACGGGAACGAGCCTGTAGGGAGGGTGACATGAGCGGCATGATCGATAGGTTCCCGAGCTTGCCCTCGACGCTGCCGGACCTGTTCGGCTGGGTCGAGGCCGGGATCCCCGGGCTGCACCCGGCGCCCGGTGTGCACGGGATTCGGATCGAAGAGTCCTTCACGGACGGGACGTACTCCCTCTGTGCCGAACTCCCCGGCATAGACCCCGCCAAGGATGTCGACATCAGCGTGACGGAAGGCGTTCTGACGCTGTGCGCCGAGCGAACAGTCGAAACGGCGGACAAGCGGCACACGGAGTTCCGCTACGGCACATTCGCCCGCGCCGTCCGGTTGCCTGCCGGCGCACGCGGCGACGAGGCGTCCGCGGTGTACAAGGACGGGGTTCTGACCATCACAGTCCCGGTGCCGGAAGGAAGCTCGGCAACCAGGACCATCCCGGTGCGGCACACCTGAGCGCGATCCGCGCATGCCGCACTCGCCCGCGCGACCGAGTCGGTCCGGTCGCGCGGGCGCTTCGTGTTCTCCTGCGTTCACCTCGGCGTGGAGAGAACCTGTCAGGCGTGCGGAACGATCGCGACCGGGCACCGGGCGTGGTGAATCGCCGAGTGCGCGGTCCGTCCGAGACGCGCCCCCGCAGGGATACGGCGGCCGACTACGAGCAGGTCGGCGTCCGCGGCCGACTTGACGAGATGATGGCCGGCCAGACCGTGCACGAGCCGCTCGGTGACCTGCGTTTCCGGGAACTTGTGCCGCCAGGGAGTGAGCGCTGCCGCGAGATGACGGGATTTCATCACCGTGGGATCGGTGGCATCAGCGGAGGGAACCAGGGGAATCGCCCAGGCGTGCACGACATGGAGCGGTGCGCGGCGGGTGGAGGCAGTGCGGAAGGCGAACTCCAGCAACTCGTCGCAGGGCCGGTCCAAGTCCAGGCCGAGCACGACAGGGCGGCCCGGCTCTTCTGCCGATCCCTCTCGCTCGTCCTCGGGACGGTCTCCCGCCCGCACCAGGACGACCGGGCAGTCGGCTCGTGCCGCGACTGCCAGAGCCACCGAACCGACCAGGACGCCCGCGAGCGCGCCGAAGCCGCGCGAGCCGAGCACCAACAGAGCCGACGTTTTGGACGTTGCCAGCAATGCCTCCGTCGGTGGTCCGGTGACCTGCTCGTCCAGGATCCCCAGGGCGGGGTGTGCGTAGGAGAGCTGGACGACGGCGCGGTCGAGCGCGCCACTCTCGCGGTGGAACGGGACCTCGATCTCCGGCAGGTGGCTTCGCTCCGAGGGCTGGTCGTAGGCGTGGATGAGATGGAGCGGCAGATCGCGGCGCAGGGCTTCGAGGGCCGCCCAGTCGGCGGCGGCCAGGCTCTCGGGTGATCCGTCGATGCCGGCGGTGATGGTCTGAGGTGTGGGCATGGTGTGCACCTCCAGGGCGCGGTCGGAGATCAACCCGTCCAGGTCCAGTCGGCGACCTCGGGGAGGTCGGTGCCGTGTTCGCGGATCCAGGTGTGGTGGCGTGAGCGGGTGTCGGCCATGGTCTGGCGGACGGCCGCGGCGCGTACGGCGAGGCCGGGGACGCGGTCGATGACGTCCATGACTAGGCGGTAGCGGTCGAGGTCGTTGCGTACGACCATGTCGAAGGGCGTGGTCGTGGTGCCTGCCTCCTTGTAGCCGCGGACGTGCAGTTGTGCGTGTCCGGTGCGGCGGTAGGTGAGACGGTGCACCAGCCACGGGTAGCCGTGGTAGGCGAAGATGACCGGCTTGTCGGCGGTGAAGAGCGCGTCGTATGCGGAGCCGGCCATGCCGTGCGGATGTTCCTCCTGGGGAAGCAGCCGTGTCATGTCGACGACATTCACCACGCGCACGGCGAGTTCGGGCAGATGATCGCGCAACAGGGCGGCTGCGGCCAGGACTTCCTGGGTGGGGACGTCCCCCGCGCAAGCCAGGACTACGTCGGGCTCGCGGTCACCGGTCTCGGTTCCGGCCCACTGCCAGATGCCTGCACCGCGCGCGCAGTGGACACGCGCCTCGTCCAGGGAGAGCCAGTCGAAGCAGGGCTGCTTCCCGGCGACGACGACATTGACGTAGTCGCGGCTGTGCAGGACGTGCTCGGCCACGGACAGCAGGGTGTTGGCGTCCGGCGGCAGGTAGACGCGGACGACCTCCGGGCTCTTGTTGAGGACGTGGTCCACGAACCCGGGGTCCTGGTGCGAGAAGCCGTTGCTGTCCTGGCGCCAGACGTGCGATGTGAGCAGGTAGTTGAGGGACGGGACGGGGGCGCGCCAGGGCAGCAGGCGCGAAGTCTTGAGCCACTTGATGTGCTGATTGACCATCGAGTCGACGATGTGCACGAACGCCTCGTAGCTGGAGAACAGGCCGTGGCGGCCAGTGAGGGTGTAGCCCTCCATCCATCCCTGGCAGAGGTGCTCGGAGAGGATCTCGGTGACGCGTCCGTCCCCGGAGAGGTGCTCGTCGGTGTCGAGGGTCTGAGCCTGCCAGGCCTTGCCCGTCACGTCGTACAGCGCGGCAAGGCGGTTGGAGGCGGTCTCGTCGGGACCCACGACTCGGAAGTCCCGGCGCTCCGAGGTGTCCGCCATGATCCGCGCGAGCAGGCCACCAAGGACCCGGGTGGGCTCGTGCAGGGTGGCTCCGGGCTTGTCGACGGGGACGGCGAAGCGCTCCAGCGGCACCACGGGCAGATCGCGGGTGAGCAGGCCACCGTTGGCGTGTGGGTTGGAGCCCAGACGGCGGCGGGCGACGGGGACGCAGGCCAGAACCTCGGGGGAGGGGCGGCCGTGCTCGTCGAAGAGCTCCTGCGGCCGGTAGGAACGCAGCCACGCCTCCAACTGCTCCAGGTGGTCCTGGTTCTCGCGTACGGAAGGGAGAGGGACCTGGTGGGAGCGCCACGTGCCTTCGACGGGTACGCCGTCCACCGTCGCAGGACCCGTCCAGCCCTTGGGCGTGCGCAGCACGATCACCGGCCAGCGCGCACGGCCGTGCCCGGTCCCGCCCCGCGCGGCCTGTTGGATGGCGGCGATGCGGTCGAGGGCCTGGTCCATCGCCTTGGCCATCGCCTGGTGGACCTTGCGCGGGTCGTCACCGCTCACGTGCAGCGGCTCATGGCCGTATCCCTTGAGGAGGAAGTCCAGTTCTGCCTCGGGGATGCGGGAGAGCACGGTCGGGTTGGCGATCTTGTAGCCGTTGAGGTGGAGAATCGGCAGGACGGCGCCGTCGTGCACCGGATCGAGGAACTTGTTGGAGTGCCAGGAGGCGGCGAGCGGCCCGGTCTCGGCTTCGCCGTCACCGATCACGCAGGCCACCAGCAGGCCGGGATTGTCGAAGGCGGCGCCGTAGGCGTGCGCGAGGGAGTAGCCGAGTTCGCCGCCCTCATGGATCGAACCCGGAGTCTCCGGTGCCACGTGACTGGGGACGCCACCGGGGAACGAGAACTGCCGGAACAGCTTCGCCATGCCCTCCGCGTCCCGGGTGATATCGGGATAGGTCTCGCTGTACGAGCCCTCCAGCCAGGAGTTGGCAAGCACGGCCGGGCCGCCGTGCCCCGGCCCCCACACGCACAGCACGTCCAGATCGCGGTCCTTGATGACGCGATTGAGGTGCGTGTGGACGAGGTTGAGACCGGGGGACGTGCCCCAATGGCCAAGGAGGCGCGGCTTGATGTGCTCGGGCCGCAGCGGCTCGGTCAGCAAGGGATTGCTCATCAGGTAGATCTGGCCGACAGCCAGGTAATTCGCGGCGCGCCAGTGGGCGTCCAGGGTTGCCAGTCGGGCGGGTGCCACGGTGCCTCCAGCATGTAGGGATTCGGGAGTGCGCCTCTGCGCACGGGGCGTACTCAGGCGTGCGGGACGACAGCCACCGGGCATGCCGCGTGGTGCAGCACCGCGTGGTTGACGGGGCCGAGCTGCATGCCGACGTGCCCCTTGCGGCGGCGGGCGCCGACCACCAGGAGATCCGCCGTGCGGGAGGCTTCGAGGAGCACGGTGCGCGCGTGGCCTTCGACGACCTTGCGGCAGACCGTGACGTCGGGATAGGCGGCCGTCGCGTCCCGTAGGGCCTCTTCGACCTGAGCCGTGGCACGCTGCTGATGTTCGTCGTGGACCGCGGTGGGGAAGTCGGGGACTTCCAGGGCCGGGCAGCGCCAGGTGCGAACGACGGTCAGGGAAGCGTTGAGCGCCTGAGCCTCGCGGAAGGCGAAATCCACGGCAAGGGTCGCCTCTTGAGGTAGGTCGATGCCGAGGACGACGCTGCGGAAGCCGCCCTTCACGTTCTTCTCGTGGCCGCGCACGACGATCACTGGTGACACCGCGTGTGCGGCGACGGAGAGACTGACCGAGCCCAGCAGCAGCTCGGTGAGCTCGCCGCGCCCTCGGCTGCCGACCACGACGGCGCCGGCTTCAGAACCGAGTCGCGCGAGCGCGACGGCCGGGTCCTCGGACAGCACCTCGCTCGTCACCTTCACGGCACTGGTACGGCGTTGTGCGCGCTCGACCGCGGAGGCCGCGATGTGGTCCGAAAGGACCTGCACGGACGGCCGGTTGATGCCGAAGGACGGCTCATGCCCCTCGTACCACTCCCACCGCGACGCATGGACGACATGCAGCGGCACACCGTGCGACACGGCCTCGTCCACCGCCCAGTCCAGCGCGCGCAGACTCGGATCCGAGCCGTCGACTCCGGCGATCAGGGGCTTGTCCACGGTGCCACCGCCTTCCGGCATGCCCCTGGCAGGGGCTCTGCTTCGGACGGTTCCACCGAGGAGACCGGTCGGGGAGGGGCGAACCGGCCCCGGTAGGGGACATTCGGCCCCTATCGAGGCTGCTGGCGCATCCGCACAGTTGAAGCACGGCCCGGCGGAAGGAGACGCGATGCCCCATCGGACACGTATCGCGGTGATCGGCGTCGGCAACGAGTTCCGGCGCGACGACGGCGTGGGCTGGGTGATGATCGACCGGCTCCGCGAGCGGGCGGCCGATCGCCCCCTGCCGCCGGGTGCGCTCCTGGCCACCTGCGACGGCGACCCCGCCCGTCTGATCGGCCTGTGGGAGGGGGCGGATCTCGCGGTGGTCGTCGACGCCGCCCACGCGCATCCCGCTCACCCCGGACGGGTGCACCGGCTGACGCTCGACGCCGGTGAACTGGACCGGCCACGGACAACGAGTTCGCACGGACTCGGGCTCGGCGAGGCCGTGGAACTCGCCCGCGTTCTCGGCCGACTGCCGGGGCGGCTCGTGGTGTACGCGGTGGAAGGGGCCGACACTGCGCTGGGCACCGGACTTTCGCCGAGTGTGGAGGCCGTGGTGGAACCGCTCGCCGACGACATAGAGGACGAGATCGTTCGGCACCGCGACGCCGCCACGCGCGGCTGAGAGGGGTGGCCATGCCGCAGCGCAGAGCACTCCGCTTCGAGGTGTTCGGCACCGTGCAGGGGGTGGGCTTCCGCCCCTTCGTGTATCGGCTCGCAACGGGCCTCGGTCTGGACGGATGGGCCGCCAACGCCGAAGGTCACGTTGCGGGCGAAGTCGCCGGATCCCCCTACGCCGTAGACGAGTTCACCGCACGGCTGAGCACCGGTGCTCCCGCGCTGTCCCAGGTGCGGCAGGTGAGGGTGACCGCCGCGCGCGGGCAGCTTCCCCTGCCCGCATCCGGTTTCGCCATCCGGCACAGCGATGCCGACCACGCCACGGCTCGCGGACCACGAGAGATCCCGCCCGACGCCGCGATCTGCGCCGCATGCTTGAGCGAGCTCCTGGACCCGACCGATCGCCGGTTCCGCTATCCGTTCATCAACTGCACCGACTGCGGTCCCCGCGCCACCATCATCGAGGATCTGCCCTACGACCGGGTCCGCACCACGATGCGGCGTTTCCCCCTCTGTGCGGCGTGCGCGGCGGAGTACGGCGACCCCGCCGACCGCCGCTTCCACGCCGAACCCCTCGCATGCCCTGCCTGCGGGCCGCAGCTCTCCTGGGACGCGCTGAGCGGGGAAGCCGCGTTGCGCGCCGCGGTCAAGGCCGTGGAAAGCGGGGGCATCGTCGCGTTGAAGGGACTCGGCGGCTATCAACTGGTGTGCGACGCCACCGATCAGACGGCGGTACGGGCGCTGAGGGAGCATAAACACCGACCGGCCAAACCCTTGGCCGTCATGGTCCAGGACGTGGGAGGCGTCAGGGAGCTAGCGCGCATGTCGCGGGTGGAGCGGGGCGTCCTGGAGTCGGCATCACGCCCCGTGGTGCTACTCGCCGCACGGGGGAGCGGCCTCGCGCCCGCCGTGCATCCGGGCACGCGCCGGATCGGCCTGTTCCTGCCCACCACCGGGCTGCACCACCTTCTGCTCCGTGAACTCGCCCGCCCGCTCGTCGTGACCAGCGGCAATCTCGCCGACGAACCGATAGCCACCGGCGACACCGAAGCCCGTCACTCGCTGGACGCGGTCGCCGACGGCTTCCTCACCCACGATCGGCCGATCCGCGCCCGCTACGACGACTCGGTCGTCCAGGCCGTGGGCCGCACCGTTCTCACGGTCCGCAGGGCACGGGGCTTGGCGCCGGCGCCGTTGCCTCTGCCGGTCGCCACCCCCGTACCCCTGGTGGCGGTCGGCGCCCAGCTCAAGCACACGTTCACGCTGGCGGACGGTTACGGCGCCCATCTCTCACCGCACGGCGGAGATCTGGCGGACGCCGCCACACTGGACGGCTTCATGCACGCGTACGACCACCTGGTCCGGCTCACGGGCATCGCCCCGCGGGCCGTCGCCCACGATCTGCATCCCGGATATCTCTCAACTCAATGGGCGCAGGCTCAGCCACTGCCTCGCATCCCTGTGCAACACCACCACGCTCATGTGGCGGCATGCGCGGCCGAGCACGGACTGCGCACCCCCTTCGTGGGGGTCGCCTACGACGGCCTGGGACTCGGCGACGACGGGACATTGTGGGGAGGGGAGATCCTTGTCGCCGACCTGACCGGCTACCGGAGGGTGGGCCGCTTCGCGACCGCTCCGCTGCCCGGTGGTGAGGCCGCTGTCCGTCACCCGTACCGGATGGCCCTCGGATACCTGCACGGAACGGAATTGCTGGGCAGCCCTCGTCCCTACCCTTGGCTGACCCGGGGCTTCAACGAGCGGCTCGATCCGTCCGAAGCCGCCGTCCTGCGGTCCATGGTGGGCCGGGGCGTCAACTCCCCGCGTGCTTCCAGCGCCGGACGGCTCTTCGATGCGGTGGCGAGTCTGCTCGGCCTCGCCGACACCGTCAGCTATGAAGGCGAAGCCGCCGCGGCCCTGGAAGAGGCGGCAGGCACGGTGCGCGCGCTGCCGCTGGCACATCGCCTGGTGCGGGTGGACGGCCTGTGGGTGTACGACCCGGGCCCGACACTGAACGATCTGCTGGAAAGACAGCACGTCGGTGAGGGCGTCCCCGCGCTTGCCGCGGCCTTTCACCTGACCCTCGCTCTCGTGACCGCGGAACTGGTCGCGCACGCCGTGGACGCCGGCGCCCCTCGCACGGTCTGCCTCGCCGGAGGCTGCTTCGTCAACCGTCGTCTGCTCACCGAGGTCAGCCGCAGGCTGCGCGCACAGGGCTTGCGTGTGCTGGTAGCCCGAGAGGTTCCGGTGGGTGACGGCGGCATCAGCTACGGGCAGGCCGCGGTCGCCGCCGCCCGCCTCTCGAAGGAGTGAGCGCGATGTGTCTGGGCATTCCCGGCCGGGTCCTGGAGATCAGGGACGACGCCGGACTCCGCATGGCCACAGTCGACTTCGGCGGCGTACGACGCGAGGCGTGCCTCGCCTACACACCCGAGGCCACGGTCGGTACGTACGTCATCGTGCACGTCGGATTCGCCATCACCGAGGTTGACGAAGCCGAGGCCGAACGGACCTTGGCCATCCTGCGAGCGATGGCTGGGGCTGTGGAGGCAGAACTTGGCGAGCCACTGCCCGGCCCGGCCACATAGGGCCGGTCGGCCCCCGGCCGTACCCGGCCAGCCCCTGGGGCCGAGGCACCTGACCGACCGATCCTCGAAGGGTCAACCTGCTGTCAGGAGGCCCGAGATGACGCACGACGAGCGAAGCCGACCTCCGGTGCACGCCCTGCTCGCCGACGGGACGACGACCTGCATACGGGCCGTCCGACCCGACGATCACTCCCAGCTGCAAGGCCTCTACGACGAGATGTCGCCTCGGAACCTGCGGCTGCGGTTCTTCGCAGCCAGTGGCCGGTCCGCCGCACAGGCCGCGGACCGGGCCTGCGCCCCTGACCGCCCCGGGTACAGGGCGCTGCTCGCCGAGACCAAGGACCAGATCATCGGTCTTGCCGAGTACGAGAGGACGGACGAGCCCGAAACCGCCGAGATCTCACTCGCCGTGGCCGAGGGCCTGCACCACCGGGGGATCGGCACCCTGCTTCTGGAACACCTGGTCTCCGCGGCCCGTGCCGACGGCATCACCGCGTTCACCGCCGACGCGCTTGCCGAGAACCACGAGGTGCTGAAGGTCTTCGCCGACCTCGGTTTGCGCACAGCCCGCCGCTTCGAGGGCCCCGAACTGCGCTGCACCATCGAGCTGGACGAGGACGAAACCTACCTGACGGCGGTCGAGAAGCGAGGCAGCACCGCCGACGTGGCCAGCCTTCAACCGCTGCTGCGCCCAGGATCGATCGCCGTGATCGGCGCGGGCCGCAAGGCCGGTTCGGTCGGCCGGGCGATCCTGCACAACCTGCGCACCGGTGGCTTTCCCCGGAAGCTCTTCGCCGTCAACCCGAACGTCTCGTCGTTGATGAGCGTGCCCGCCTACCAGTCGGTCGGCGCTGCGCCCGAGGTCCCCGACCTGGCGGTACTGGCGGTACCCGCGTCGGCCCTGTCCGCCGCGGCGGAAGAGTGCGGCAAGGCGGGCGTGCGTGCCCTGGTGGTCGTCACGGCCGGCCTGGACGCCGCCCAGGCGGCTTCCCTGCTAGCCATATGCCGTACGTACGGCATGCGGCTGGTCGGCCCGAACTGCCTCGGCATCTCCAACACGGACAGGGCGGTGTCGCTGGACGCGACCTTCGCCGCCCGCCATCCACGTCCCGGCACGGCCGGTGTCGCGGTGCAGTCCGGGGGAGTGGGAATCGCTCTGCTGGACGGCCTGTCCCGCCTGGGCCTCGGCGTCTCCAGCTTCGTCTCGCTAGGCGACAAGTACGACGTGAGCGGCAACGACCTGCTTCAGTGGTGGGAAAGTGACGGCGTCACGGACCTGGCTCTGCTGCACCTGGAGTCCTTCGGGAACCCCCGGGCGTTCTCGCGGACGGCGCGCCGGGTGACCAGGCGCATACCCGTACTCACCGTCGACGCGGGCCGCACCGAAGCCGGTAGGCGAGCTGCTGCCTCGCACACCGCCGCCGCGGCCACGCGGACCATGACCCGGCAGGCCCTGTTCACCCAGGCGGGCATCACGGCCACCCGAACGATCGGTGAACTCCTCGAAGTCGCCGCTCTGTTGCACTCCCAGACCGTGCCTTCCGGAAAACGCGTCGTCATTGTCACCAACGCGGGTGGCGCGGGAGTTCTCGCAGCGGACGCGTGCGCCGAAGCGGGACTCACCCTGCCGTCGCTGTCGGCCGATCTCATCGACGACCTGCTCGCCGTCCTGCCCGAGGGTGCCTCGACCGCCAACCCCGTCGACGCCACCGCAGCCGTCAGCGAGGAACAACTCAGGGAGTGTGTGGACCGGCTCACGGTGTCCGGCGCCGTCGACGCCGTCCTGGTGGTGCTGGTCCCCACCGCGGTCGCCGCGGCGACTGGCGACGACCTCACCCGGGCTCTCACCGATGCCCCCGGCCGACGCACCGGAACGGTTGTGGTGGTCCGCCTCGACCAGGCACTGCCCGTGCAACTGCTGCCCACCACGACGGCCGGCTCCGTCCCGTCCTACGCCGATCCACAGGCCGCCGCCCGAGCCCTCGCTCACGCTGACCGTCGCGCCCAGTGGCTGGCCAGGCCGCCCGGCAGCGTCCCCGATCTCACCGGGATCGAGGCGGCGCAGGCCCACGCCGTGACCGACGCCTGGCTGTCCGGTCACCCCGAAGGCGGCTGGCTTGATCCGCGTACCTGCGCCGAACTCCTCGCCTGCTACGGCATACCCCAGCTTCCCTGGGCCTGGGCCGAGTCCGAGGACGAGGCCGTCATCGCCGCCGAGCGGTTGCGCGGTCCGGACGGCCGGGTCGTGCTGAAGGCGCACTGGCCCGGTCTGCTGCACAAGAGCGAGCAGGGTGCCATTCACCTCGATCTGGAGGGGGACGCCCAAGTGCGGGCCGCCTTCCGGGACTTCGAGACCAGGTTCGCCGGGCTGCTCTCCGGGGTGGTGGTGCAGCCGCTCGCCGAGCGTGGCACCGAACTGTTCGCGGGCGTCGCTCAGGACGAGGTGTTCGGCCCGCTGGTCCTGTTCGGTCTTGGCGGCAGTGCCACTGAGCTGCTGGCCGATCACTCGGCGCGGTTGGCGCCGCTCACTGATTTCGACGTCCATGACCTGATCACCTCGCCGCGCTGTGCCCCGTTGCTCTTCGGCCACGGAGGCGGCGGCCCCGTCGACCTCGAAGGCCTGGAGCAACTGCTGCACCGGCTGTCCCGGATGGCCTGCGACCTGCCGCAGCTTGCCGAGGCCGATTTCAACCCCGTCCTGGCACGGCCCGGCGGCGTCACGGCACTCGATGTGCGCGTACGTCTGCTGCCACGGACCGCCCATGACCCGTATCTGCGCCGACTGCGCTGAGGAGGAGACAGAGATGAAGCACAGCAAGATCGGTTCCGTGATGACCGGTGAGGTCGTCAGCGCCCGGTACGGCACGCCGTTCAAGGACGTGGCCAAACTGCTTGCCGAGCACCGCATCAGCGGGCTTCCCGTGATCGACACCGACGAGAAGGTCATCGGAGTGATCTCCGAGACGGACCTGCTCGTGCGCGAGGCCCAGGCCCCCGACCCGTTCCAGCGGCCGAGTCGCTTCCGACTGCCTCGGATGAGCCCCGCCGCGCGCAAGACCCAGGTCAAGGCCACCGCACGGACTGCAGGGCAGCTGATGTCGACGCCGCCCGTCTGCGTGCACGCGGACAACACCATCGTCGAGGGCGCCCGCCTCATGGCTGAGCACAAGGTGGAACGGCTGCCCGTCGTCGACGACGAGGACCGTCTGGTCGGGATCGTCACCAGGCGAGATCTGCTCCAGGTATTCCTGCGCCCCGACGACGGGATCCGCCTCGAGGTGATCGAACAGGTCCTGGTGCGCACCCTGTGGCTGGCACCCCAGACCATCAAGATCGATGTGCAGAACGGCGTAGTGACCCTCGAAGGACAACTTGAGCGTCGTAGTGAGGTACCCATCGCGCTGCACATGACGCGTGAGATCGACGGAGTCGTCGCGGTCGTGGACAAGCTCACGTATCGCTTGGACGACTCGCATCTCCAGCCGACCGATCAAGCCCTGAAGGGCGTGGCCGACGACTGGCTGCGCAAACTCTGAGAGGGGACGGATCGCCATGACCGTCAAGGTGCTCGTCGCCTATGCGACGAAGAACTGGTCAACGGCCGAGATCGCCCGCACCATCACGGAGGTTCTGCGGAAGGAGGGCCTCGAAGCCGACATGAGGCTCGTGCGCGACGTCCACGAACTCCAGGCGTACGACGCCGTGATCCTCGGCAGTCCGCTCTACGAGGGACGATGGCACAAGGACGCCCGTCAGTTCGTCAAGCGCAAGAGGGAGGCGCTTGCCAAACGGCCGGTATGGCTGTTCAGCAGCGGTCCTCTCGATCCTTCGGCGAGTGAGGGAAACATCCCGCCGGTGGCGTCCGTGCGCCGTACGCTCATCCGGATCCACGCCAAGGAGCACGTCACCTTTGGGGGATGTCTCACAGAGGACGCGCAGAGCTGGGCAGCCCGGACCGTGGTCAAGGCCGGCAAGGGTGGGGACTTCCGCGACTTCAAGCAGATCTCCGCCTGGGCGCAGCGCATCGGCGCCACGTTGCGCGGCGAGGTCGTCGTGCAGCGGGAGGGGAGCTGACGTCATGAGCGCCCCGGCGCAGCCTCACTTCCAGACCGTGGGGTGGCGATGGCGGAGGAGCCCGCTGCGACGCCGCAGCGACGTCGTGGAGGCTTGGACCGTACTCCTGCTGGGGGCCGTGACGCTGTTCGTCGCGCCCCTGGCCGGGGCGTTCGCCGGCGCATCCACCTACGACACGTTGCACGCGGAGGCCGAACGGCAGCGGACAGACGGCCACGTCGTACGGGCCACCCTGACCGAGGACGCACCGGCAGCCAACAGCGTCGACTCGTGGACCCTCCACCCGGTCAAGGTGCGCTGGAACGATCGCGGCGGCACGGCACACACCGCCACCGCCAGGGTCGAGGCAGGCGCCACCTCGGGCAGCCGGGCCGACGTCTGGCTCGACGCCCGTGGCAGGGGCATCGCCGCCCCGATGACCGAAGACGTTCAGTGGGGTACCGCGATCGCCGTGGGCGGTGCGGCGAGCGTCCTGGTCTGGGTGTTCACCGGAGGTGCATGGATCACCGTTCACGCGGCGGTCAATCGCCGGCGGATGGTCGAGTGGGAGCGGGCGTGGACGCGGACGGAACCGCAGTGGACCGGTAGCCGACCCTGAACCGGGCCCGCCCGGGACCGAATAGGGCCGCTCGGCCCCTGCCTCGCATGCGGATCCTCTCCGAGCCTAGTGAGTAGAGCGCCACCGCCGACGCGTGGAAGGACGGACATGACGACCATCGGAGCCACGGCAGTCCTCGACAGGAATGGCCTCAACGGCCTCGTGGCCGAGCTGATGGCAGGCGGCCGCACTGTCGTCGGTCCCACCGTCCGCGATGGTGCGATCGTCCTCGCCGTACTCGACTCGGCCGAGCAACTCCCGTACGGCTGGGGCGTGGAGCTGGAAGCCGGACGCTACCGGCTGCGGCGCCGCGAGGACGAGGCCGCCTTCGCCCACTCCGCGGGCCCGCAGTCCTGGAAGAACTTTCTCCACCCGCAGCGCGAGAAGCTCTGGAGCGCGGACCGCGCACCCGATGGAACAGTGGCCATCAGCACCGAGACGGCCGAGCGCCCCTCGTACGCCTTCCTGGGGGTCCGCCCCTGCGACCTGCGGGCCATCGCGATCCAGGACCGGGTGTTGACGGGTGGTCACTTCAAGGACAGCGGCTATGAGGAACGCCGGAGGGGGGCGTTCCTCATAGCCGCCGAGTGCACCGAGCCGGGCGCCACCTGCTTCTGTGTATCCATGGGCGGTGGCCCCGGCGCCGATGCCGGTTTCGATCTCGCGCTCACCGAGGTCATCGACGACACGGGGCACCGCTTCTTCGTACGGGTGGGCAGCGAGGCGGGCGCGGAACTGCTCGCCAGGGTCCCGCACCGCGAAGGCGACGCCAGCACGCGGGATGCGGCCGTCTCTGCGGTCTCTGAGGCCGTCGACAAGATGGGCCGGGCCATGCCGCCGGTGAGCCTGCAGCAGCTGATGGGTTCGAGTCTGGAGGCCGAGCGCTGGGACGACGTGGCCTCGCGCTGCCTGACTTGCGGCAACTGCACCATGGTCTGCCCCACCTGCTTCTGCACCACCACCGAGGAGGTCACCGACCTCACCGGCGACCACGCGGAGCGCTGGCAGCGCTGGGATTCCTGCTTCGACCTGGACTTCTCGTACGTCCATGGCGGTGCGGTGCGCGCCTCGGGCCGCAGCCGCTACCGGCAGTGGCTCACCCACAAACTCGGCACCTGGCACGACCAGTTCGACAGCTCCGGCTGTGTGGGCTGCGGGCGTTGCATCGTCTGGTGCCCCGTCGGCATCGACATCACCGAAGAGGCCGCGGCCCTGCACGAGGAGGCCGAGGCGCGGAAGAAGGAGACGGACCGATGACCAGCACCACGACCATGCTCAGCGCTCTTCCGGCCGATCATCGCAATCGGCTGATGCGGATCGCGCGCGAGGTGTCCTTCCCGGCCGGAACCCGGATCTTCGAGGAGGGTGGTCACGCCGACCGCTTCTGGATCATCCGTACCGGTTCCGTAGTGCTCGACATGCACGTACCCGGCCGCCGCGCACCGGTGATCGAGACCCTTGGCCAAGGTGAACTGGTGGGCTGGTCCTGGCTGTTCCCGCCGTACGTGTGGCAGCTCGGTGCCGTGACACAGAGCCCGATGCGCGCCCACGAGTTCGATGCCCTGGCGGTGCGCCTCATGTGTGAGGACGACTCGGCTCTGGGGGCAGTCGTCGGCCAGTGGGTGGGGCGCGTGCTCGCCCATCGCCTGCAGTCGGCCAGGACACGTCTCCTCGACCTGTACGCCCCCTACGGCAGCGGAAGCGGTGTGCGGGGATGACTGTGCCGGTTCCCTACCGGGTCGTCGCGCGCTGGGCGGAGACCGCGGACACGGCCACGCTCCGACTGGAGCCGGTCGGGGAACCGCTGCCCGCCTTCGTGCCGGGGCAGTTCGCGATGGTGTGGGCGTTCGGGAGGGGTGAGATACCGCTCTCGGTCAGCGCGATCCCCACCACCGGGGGTCTGGCGCACACGGTACGCAGCGTCGGCGCGGTCTCCGAGGGGCTCTACGGCGTGGAGGTGGGCGAGGTCATCGGACTGCGAGGTCCCTACGGCACCGGCTGGGAGCTGGAGAAGGCCATCGGACAGGACCTGCTGGTTGTTGCGGGCGGCATCGGTCTCGCGCCTCTGCGTCCCCTCATCCGGGACGCGGTGGCCGACCCGAAGCCCTACGGGCGCCTGAACGTCCTGATAGGTGCCCGCACCTCCGCAGACCTGATGGCGAAGACCGAGACCCGGCAGTGGCAGACCGCTTACACCGGCATGACCGTGGACCAGCCCGACGACCGCTGGACGGGCCAGATCGGAGTGGTCACCAAGCTGCTCGAACGGGCGCGTTTCACCCCGCGCGACACCACCGCGTTCATCTGCGGCCCCGAAGCGATGATCAGGGCCACCGCCCGCGACCTGCTGCACCGTGGGGTGCCGGGTGACCGCATCCGGGTCTCCCTGGAACGCAACATGCGCTGCGCGACCGGGCACTGCGGCCACTGCCAGCTCGGCCCGCTGCTGCTGTGCAGGGACGGCCCTGTCGTCAGCTGGAACCAGGCGGAACCGCTGCTCTACGTAAGGGAGTTGTGACATGAGTCCGCCGACCCTGGCCGTCTTCAAGCTGGCCTCATGCGACGGCTGCCAGCTCACTCTGCTCGACTGCGAGGACGAACTCCTCGGTCTTGCCGGGCGGGTGCGGATCGCCCACTTCCTGGAGGCCACCAGCGCCGTGCGCCCCGGCCCCTACGACCTCGCGCTGGTGGAGGGCTCGGTCACCACAGCCGCCGACGCCGAGCGAATTCGCGCCATCCGGGCCGCCTCCCGCCACTTGGTGACGATCGGCGCCTGCGCGACGGCCGGCGGCGTTCAGGCGCTGCGGAACTTCGCGGACGTCGACGAGTTCACCCGCACCGTCTACGCCCGCCCCGACTACATCGACACGCTCGCCACCTCTACCCCCGTCTCCGCGCACGTGGACGTCGACTTCGAACTGCGCGGCTGCCCCATCGACCGCCGCCAGCTCCTGGAGGTCATCACCGCGTACCTGGCAGGACGCAAGCCCGACATCCCGAACAACAGCGTCTGCTTCGAGTGCAAGCGGCGCGGCACGGTCTGCGTCACCGTCGCCCACGGCACCCCTTGTCTGGGCCCGGTCACGCATGCCGGCTGCGGGGCGATCTGTCCGGCCTACGGACGCGGCTGCTACGGCTGCTTCGGCCCGTCCGGGTCGGTGAACCTGCCCGCGCTCATCCCGGTGCTGAACCGCGACGGCATGGACGACCGCGACACCGAACGCTTCCTGCACACCTTCAACACCGCCGCGTTCGAAGAGGAGTTGCGCCGATGACGCACCGGGGATCCCGCGTCCTGCACGTCGGCTCGCTCTCCAGGGTCGAGGGCGAAGGCGCACTGCACCTGAGCGTCCACGACGGGACCGTCACCGAGGCGCGGCTGCAAATCTATGAACCGCCGCGGTTCTTCGAGGCGTTCCTGCGGGGGAGGGCGCACACCGAACCCCCGGACATCACCGCCCGGGTGTGCGGGATCTGCCCGGTCGCCTATCAGATGAGTGCCTGCGCCGCGATCGAGGACGCGTGCGGGGTCACCGTCGACCCGGCCCTGCGCGAGTTGCGACGGCTGCTGTACTGCGGCGAATGGATCGAGAGCCAGACCCTCCACATCTACCTCCTGCATGCCCCCGACTTCCTCGGATGCGACGGCGCCATCGAGCTGGCCCGCACCGCACGCGGCCACGTCGAGCGGGGCCTGCGCCTGAAGCAGGCGGGCAACGCGATCCTCGAACTGCTCGGCGGGCGCGCCATCCACCCCGTCAACGTCCGCCTGGGCGGCTTCCACCGCACTCCGACAGCCGGGGAACTGAGGCCGCTGGCCGATCAGCTGAAGCGGGCCCTGGATGATGCCTGGCAGACCGTCGCATGGGTATCGGGCTTCGACTTCCCCGATGCGGAGATCGACGCCGACCTGTTCGCGCTGGCCGATCCGGGAACGTACGCCATAGAGAGCGGCACCCCCACCGTCCTGCGCGCCGACGGCACCCTGAGCACCTTCCCGCTCCCGGCCTTCCTGGACCACGTGCACGAGGAACACCTCCCGCACTCCACCGCTCTGCACTCCGCCCTTGACGGACGCCGCCATCTCACCGGTTCGCTGGCCCGGTTCGCGATCAGCGGCCGCCGGCTGTCGCGTCCGGCAGTGGAGGCGTCCCTCGCCGCCGGACTTGGTGATCCGCGCGCGGGGGCGGTCTGCCGCAATCCCTTCCGGTCGATCCTGGTCCGGGCCGTCGAGGTCGTCTACGCGGTCGATGAAGCGCTGCGGATCATCGACACGTACGAACCGCCGCGACGCCCGTACACCGATGTCCCGGCTGCCGCGGGCACCGGTCACGGAGCGACGGAGGCGCCCCGAGGGCTGCTCTACCACCGCTACGTGCTGGACGCCGAAGGCACTGTCACCGACGCCTGTCTCGTGCCGCCCACGGCGCAGAACCAAGGCGCCATCGAGGACGACCTGCGCCGCACCGCTCAGCACGCGATCACACAACGCGCATCGGCAGACGACGAGCTGACACGGCTGTGCGAGCGGGTCATCCGCAACCACGACCCGTGCATTTCCTGCTCCACACACTTCCTGGACCTGACCATCGACCGCACCTGACCCTTCGGGAGGACGCCGTGCTCCACTCCCCGCGCACCGTGAGCGACGTGATGACCCACACCGTCATCGCCGTGGGCCGAGAGGCCCCCTTCAAGGAGATCGTCGAGCTGATGGGTCAGTGGAAGGTCAGCGCGCTGCCCGTCCTGGCGGGCGAGGGCCGGGTGATCGGCGTGGTCTCCGAGGCGGATCTGCTGCCCAAGGAGGAGTTCCGCGACAGCGACCCCACGCGATTCGATCAGTTGCGCCGCCTCCCCGACCTCGCGAAGGCGGGCGGCCTGACCGCGGGCGAGGTGATGAGCACCCCTGCTGTCAGCGTCCACTCGGACACCACGCTCCCGCAGGCCGCCCGCATCATGGCCCTGCGGCACATCAAGCGACTCCCCGTGATCGACGCCCATGGCCTGCTGCAGGGCGTGGTCAGCCGCAGCGACCTGCTGAAGGTGTTCCTGCGCACCGACGAGGAACTCGCGGACGAGGTGACCCGCACCGTGACGGCCTTCCTCTTCCCGGACGGGGCCGTCACGGTCGCGGTCGAAGGCGGCGTGGTCACTCTCGGCGGAGAGATCCGCGACAGGACCCTCGTGCCGGTGGCCGCCCGGCTCACGCGGGCCGTCGAAGGCGTCGTGGACGTGCGCGTGGAACCGGCCGAACCGGCGCCGCGGACACCGCCCCGATGAAGTACCTCGACGAGTACCGCGACCCCGCCCTGGCCCGGCAGTTGCTCGCGGAGCTGGGGCGCACCGCGACACACCCCTGGCAGATCATGGAGGTGTGCGGCGGCCAGACCCACACCCTCGTCCGCCAGGGCATCGACGAACTCCTGCCCGCCGGCATCCGCATGATCCACGGTCCCGGCTGCCCGGTCTGCGTCACCCCACTGGAGACCCTCGACCGCGCCATGGCCATCGCCGCGCGCCCCGGCGTGATCCTCACCAGCTTCGGCGACATGCTGCGGGTCCCCGGCAGCACCACCGACCTGCTTGCCCTGCGCGCTCGTGGAGCGGACGTACGGGTGGTCTACTCGCCGATGGACGCGGTAAGGACCGCCGAGGAGAACCCCGACCGCGAAGTGGTCTTCCTCGCCGTCGGGTTCGAGACCACGGCTCCCGCCAACGCCATGGCCGTCCTGCACGCTGACCGGATCGGCCTCTCCAACTTCTCGCTCCTGGTCAGCCATGTCCTCGTGCCACCCGCCATGATCGCCCTCCTTGAGGACACGGAATGTGAGGTCGAGGCGTTCCTGGCTGCCGGGCACGTGTGCGCGGTCATGGGATGGACGCAGTACGAGCCGATCGCCTCGCGATATCAGGTGCCCGTTGTGGTTACCGGCTTTGAGCCGCTCGACCTGCTGGAAGGGATCCTGATGGCCGTCGCCCAGCTCGAAGAGGGGCGGCACGACGTCGAGAACCAGTACGTACGAGCCGTGAATCGCACGGGCAACACCGCGGCCAAGGACGTCCTCACCCGCGTCTTCCGCATCACGGACCGGGCCTGGCGCGGCATCGGCACGCTTCCGGCCAGCGGGCTCGAACTCGCCCCGGAATACTCCTCCTTCGACGCGGTTCGCCGCTTCGACGTGAGCGGTCTGCACTCCGTCGAGGATCCCGCCTGCATCGCCGGGGCCATCCTCACGGGCGCCCGGCTGCCCACCGACTGCACCGCATACGGGGTGCGCTGCACGCCCCGTACCCCACTCGGCGCCCCCATGGTCTCCAGCGAGGGCACTTGTGCGGCCTTCCACGCCGCCGGACGAACCAGGAGCGCACCGGCATGAACCTCGACTGCCCTCTGCCATACAACGACAACGAACTCATCCAGTTGGGCCATGGTGCGGGCGGCCGGCTCACCGCCGAGCTGCTGGACACGCTGGTCCTGCCCGCACTGGGCGGGCAACCGAACGGTCCGCTTGAAGATGCGGCTCTCCTGCCAGGGGACAGCGAACTCGTCGTCTCCACAGACTCGTTCGTTGTCAGCCCGCTGGCCTTCCCCGGCGGGGACATCGGGTCCCTGGCCGTCCACGGCACGGTCAATGACCTGGCCATGCGTGGTGCGATGCCACTCGCCCTGACCCTCGCGGTGATCGCAGAGGAAGGACTTCCACTGGCCGAACTCCGCGCGGTCCTCGACTCGGCGGGCAAGGCGGCACACCAGGCTGGCGTCCCCGTCATCACCGGGGACACCAAGGTCGTGGGAAGAGGCGCCGCCGACCGTCTCTTCCTCAACACGACCGGCATCGGCCGCCGCATCCCAGGCCTTGTCCCCTCGGCCGCCGGGGCCCGCTCCGGCGACGCCGTTCTGCTCTCCGGCCCGATCGGTCTGCACGGCACCGCTGTCCTCTCCACTCGCGAGGGGCTCGGCTTCGAAACCGACATCGCCTCGGACACCCGTCCACTGCACCGCCTCGTCCAGGCCCTCGCCCCACTCGGCGGCGCTGTCCACAGCCTGCGGGACCCCACCCGGGGAGGCCTTGCCGCCTCACTGAACGAGATCGCGCACTCCTCGGGAGTCGGCGTGGAGGTCGACGAGCGTGCTGTGCCTGTTCCCCCGGCCGTCGCCGCCGCCTGCGACCTGCTCGGTCTCGATCCGTTCATCGTCGCCAATGAAGGCTGCTTGGTCGCCTTCGTTGCGGCCGACAGAGCCGACGAGGCGCTCGCCGTACTTCGCTCATATCCCGAAGGAGCTCAGGCCGTCCGTATCGGGCACTGCACAGCAGGTCCGGCTGGCCGGGTCGAGCTGCTCACTCTGATAGGTGCGCGGCGGGTCCTGGATATGCCTCTCGGTGAGCAACTGCCGCGCATCTGCTGAGAGATGACCTCGGAACGAGGCTACTGGGGCCCATCCGGCCCTGGCGCGCCGCACCTCCCACCCGACACGATCTGGATGAGACCGTCGACACTCAGGGGGCAGCCATGGCCGTACGTACGTTCTCACCGGAACACCCGATCCGCGTGTTCCTCCTCGATGATCATGAGGTCGTGCGCAGGGGAGTCCACGATCTGCTTGACGCGGAGCCCGACATCTCGGTCATCGGCGAGGCGGGCACTGGCGAGCAGGCCTTGGTCCGCGGCCCCGCCCTGCGCCCGGACGTGGCCGTCCTCGACATACGCCTGCCTGACAGTGATGGCATTACCGTCTGCCGTGAACTGCGGTCGCAGATGCCGGAGGTGGCCTGCCTCATGCTGACCTCGTTCGATGACGACGACGCTCTGCTGGACGCGATCATGGCGGGCGCCGCAGGCTATGTCCTGAAGCAGATCAAGGGCACTGATCTGGTCGACGCGGTCCGCACCGTCGCCGCCGGCCAGTCCCTGCTCGATCCGGCCACCACGACCCGGTTGATGAGTACGTTGCGGGGGCCTGACGAGGTGGTGGCGTCGCCGGACGACAAGCTGGCGGGGCTGACCGAACGCGAGCGGAGCATCCTGACCCTGATCGGCGAGGGCCTGACCAACCGGCAGATCGGTAAGCAGCTCTACCTCTCCGAGAAGACCGTCAAGAACCACATCTCCCGACTCCTGTCGAAGCTCGGAGTGGAACGCCGCATCCAAGCCGCCGTGATCGCCGCCCATTTCGACTCGGACCGGCTGACCTGATCGCACCGGGCTCACCGGCCCGGCAGCGGAACCCGCCACTCCAGGCGTGTGCCACCATCCGGTCCGCTCCCTACGGCCAGCGTGCCACCCAGCCCCTCGGCCCGCTCGGCGATGTTGCGCAGACCGCTCCGGTGCCCGCCTTCGTCGATGCCGACGCCGTTGTCCGTCACGATGAGCGTCAGCTGTCCCTTTCGTACGACGATGGAGACATCAGCGGCCGATGCCTGGGCGTGCCGGGTGATGTTGGCGAGAGCCTCACTCAGCACGGCCACCGCATCGTCGGCCACGGTGGCAGGCACATCGACGTCGATCAGGCCCTCCATGCGCAGCGCGGGTGTGAAGCCGAGGACAGCAACCGCCTCCTCCAGCGTCCGCGCGATCCGCACGCGTAACCCGGGGCCGGTCATGGTGCTCGCGTCATGAGCGCGAAGCCCGAAGATGGTCGAACGGATGATCTTGATAGTGGTGTCGAGATCGTCCACCGCTCGTGTCAAGCGTTCGGAGGCCTCGGGGTGCTGGACGAAGCGTTGAGCACTCTGGAGGGTCATGCCGGTCGCGAACAGACGTTGAATGGCCAGGTCATGAAGGTCCCGAGCGATCCGATCCCGGTCCTCGAACAGGCTGATCTGCTCGGCGTCCCGCCGTCTGTCCGCCAACTCCAGGGCCAGCGCGGCCTGTCCGGCGAAACCGGGCAGTGGGGCGATCTCGGCTTGGCTGAAGGAGGGCCGACCGGTGCGCCGTGCAAGAACCAGCACGCCGCGCAACCCGTCGGCGGTTCCCATGGGAACGGCCACCGCCGGGCCCATTCCCTTCCACCTCTCCGGGCTGAAGGTGACCCGGGGATCACTGGCCGCGTCCCCTGTGGCGACCAGTCCGCCTTCGCTCAACGCGGCTCCGGCCAGGGTTCCTTGCCGGGGGATTCGCTGGCCTTGGTGTACCTCGGCGCCCTCACCGAGGGCGAGGGCCCCTTGCAGCTCTTGCGTCTCCGCCACCACCAGATCCACGACACCGATGTCGGCCGAGGTGATCGCCAGGGCGCGCTCAACCATCAACTCCAGTACGCGGGCCTCGGGGGTTCCGGACAGCAGGGCGTTGGTGAGCTCGGCGCCGGCGGTCAGCCACCGCTCGCGCAGCCGCGCCTCGTCGTAAAGCCGGGCGTTCTCAATGGCCACCCCCGCCGCCACGGCAAGGGTGGACAGCACTGACAGGTCCTCGGCGTCGAACTCGACTCCGCCTCGTTTCTCGGTGAGGTAGAGGTTCCCGAACACCTTCTCGCGCACCCGGATGGGCACGCCGAGGAACGAGTTCATGGGCGGGTGATGAGCCGGGAAGCCGGACGAGGCCGGGTGCTCCGACAGCTCGCGAAGCCGCAACGGCTCGGGGTGCCGGATCAACTCGCCGAGCAGCCCGTGCCCCGAGGGAAGATCACCGATCTGCGCCTGGACCTGCTCGTTGATCCCCACCGGCAGGAACTCGTCCAGTTTGCTCCCCGCGCCGATGACGCCGAGCGCTCCATACTCCGCGTCCACCAACGTCACGGCGGTCTCGACGATGCGCCGGAGCACTTGAGGGAGGTCCAGCTCTCGCCCGACCGAGAGCACCGCTTCCAGCAGGCCGTGCAGCCGGTCCCGGGTGCCGCGGACCGCGTCGATGCGTACCTGCAACTCTTCGAGCAGCTCATCGAGCCGTAATCGTGGTAACTGCCCTGAGCCGCCGCGCTGTTCGCCTGCCATGTGCTGCCTCCGCCGGAGTGTGTCGGACAGGACGTACAGATGTGCCCCTAACAGTAGTCATACGGCGGGGGAGTGGGAGAGCGTGACAAGTCCGATTCCATTGGGACATCAGGAGGTTGCGCGTACGGCTGGGCCGGGGCGTGGTGCGGGTGTCGCCGAAGGAGAGCACGGAATTGAAGAGCGTCGTGCCGCAGTCGATCACGGTCACCAGCGCCTTCCATGTCTCTGTCTCAGCCGCGTGTGGCGATGGCCAAGTAGCCTTTTGGGCGGGGACCATCGGGCCTCAAAGAAGCCCCAGCGGGCCCCTGACGAGTCCACATGCGTGCGCGACCATGAGATCAGCATGGATGCGATCCGACCAACCATCCATGCAGGGCACCCTCCCGACAGCGAGGGTGCCGCCGGGGCGGCAGGCGTCTCCGTGCAGGAGCGTGGACGCCTGGGTGTCCGTGCGGTCGGAGTCGGACCGAGCCGCACGGACGCATCCCCTCACTCATGGGGCACAGCGGCGCCCGGACACAGATCACCCGGCTCGATACCGAGGAATACGGCCCAGGGACCGGCGGCACGTGCGTGACTAGTCCGACAGGCCGCAGGACTCTGCACCGAAGAGCCCCGAGGTCGGCTCCGGGCTACGGTGGAAAGCAGGGAGGGGATGTCGTCCTAGCAATGGCGGAAAGCGATGGCGCGGGAGATCGGGACAGGCCCCGAATACTTGCCGCGGCTGCGCCTGGCCGAACTGCTCGCCGAAGCCCAGGTGCGGATCGACGCGATCCGCGGCACTCAGCATCGGGTCGATGAGCTGCTTGAGGCGGTGCTCGCGGTCGGCCGGGGCCTTGACCTCCCCCAGGTCCTGCGGCACATCGTCGAGACCGCGGTGTCACTGGTCGACGCCGAGTACGGCGCCCTAGGGGTCATCGGGGAAGACCAGCAGCTCTCCCAGTTCCTGCCAGTCGGGGTCAGCGCGGAACAGAGGGAGGCCATCGGCCACCTGCCGTCCGGCCACGGCATTCTTGGAGAGTTGATCCGTCACCCCCGGCCGTTGCGCCTTGCTGAACTGTCGGCGCATCCGGCTTCTTACGGTTTCCCGCCGCACCATCCGCCGATGCATTCGTTCCTCGGGGTGCCCATCCGGGTGCGGGACGAAGTCTTCGGCAACCTGTACCTCACCGAGAAGCGCGGGGGCCGGGAGTTCGACCAAGAGGACGAGACCGTGCTCGCAACTTTGGCCGTGGCGGCCGGCGTGGCCATCGAGAACGCCCGCCTCTACGAAGAGTCCCAATACCGCCAGAGTTGGCTCGAGGCGAACAAGGACGTCACGTCACTCCTTCTGTCCGGCGAGGAAGAGCTTGACGTACTACACCTGGTGGTGGAACGTGCCCGCCGTATTCTCCGGGCAGACCTGGGAGTCATCGCGCTCCCGCTGGCGGGCACGGACGAGCTGGTCGTGGCCCTCGCCGAGGGGGTCGGCGCGGGGACGTACCGCCAGATGAGGTTGCCCCGGACGGGCTCCTTCGTGGGCGCCGCCATGACCCGGGCCGAACCGGTCACCAGCACCCACCTGGCAACGGACTCTCAGGTCACGGCGGGTCCGGCACGCTGGTCGGAGTTCGGGCCTGCCGTCGCCGTTCCCATCGGTACGCGGGACGGCGTGCGGGGTGTCCTGCTGCTGGCCCACACCACGGCGGGTGCCGCCTTCACCGTCACCGAGACGGCGCCGCTCCTCGCGTACGCCGGGCAGGCGGCGCTGGCCATGGAGCTCGCCGAACGGCGCCGCGAGACCGAGCAGATCACTCTGCTGGAGGACCGCGACCGCATCGCACGCGATCTGCACGACCTGGCCATCCAACGGCTCTTCGCCACCGGGATGACCCTGCAGAGTGCGCTGAGGTTCGTGGATCATCCTGAGGCCGAGGACCGGCTGCTGCGGGCGGTGGATGATCTCGACGAGACGATCAAGGTCATCCGCTCCACGATCTTCGGTCTGCGTGCGAAGGAGAGCGGGCCCGCCGCTCGGGGGCTGCGCACACGCATGGTCAGAGCGGTCCAGGAGGCCGTCGCGACGCTCGGATTCACACCGCTGCTGCGGATGGAGGGATTGGTCGACACCGACGTACCACCGGCGGTCGCGGACCACGTAGTCGCCGTGCTCCAGGAGGCCCTGTCCAACGTGGCACGGCACGCACGGGCGCGGACGGCCGCCGTATCGCTGGTCGTGAAAACTGATCACCTTAAGCTCACGGTGAGTGACGACGGCCTCGGGATCCCGGACGAGGGTGGTCGGCGCAGCGGCCTGCGGAACCTTGCCGAGCGAGCCGCCGCGCTCGACGGCACCCTGACACTGAAGTCGCCGGACGGCGGTGGTACCCGCCTGGTATGGCAGGTGCCGCTGCCGTCCTGAGCGGCGGAGTCCCAGACCCCGGCTCAGGAGCGCCCGTCTCCCCCGGGCGGGTTCGGGTGTGCCTGGGTTGCCAGGACGGCCGCTTGGATGCGCCGCTCCACGCCGAGTTTGGCGAGCAGCCGGGAGATGTGGTTCTTCACGGTCTTCTCCGACAGGAAGAGCCGCTTCGCGATCTCGCGGTTGGTCAGCCCTTCGCCGATGAGCACCAGGACATCACTCTCGCGCGGGGAAAGATGCGGGAGCACCGGCTCGTCCTGATCTGCTGGGTCGTGGCGGAGGGTCCGCATCAGCCGTGTGGTCGTCTCGGGGTCGAGGAGCGACTGGCCGGCGGCCACCGTGCGGACCGCGTGGACCAGGTCGGAGCCCTTGATCTGTTTGAGTACGTAGCCCGCGGCCCCGGCCATGATCGCGTCGAGCAGTGCATCGTCGTCGTCGAAGGACGTCAGCATGAGGCAGGCCAGGTCCGGCATACGTGCCCGCAGTTCCCTGCAGACGGCGATGCCGTTGCCGTCCGGAAGCCGCACGTCGAGCACGGCGACATCGGGGCGCAGGGCGGGCCCCCGAGCGAGCGCGTGGGACGTGGTACCGGCCTCGCCGACCACCACCATGTCGGCTTCGGCATCGAGGAGGTCATGCAGCCCACGCCGCACCACCTCGTGGTCGTCGACCAGGAAGACCTTGATCGGCGACTCTTTCGAGAACGCTCGTACGTCCGCCATGTCTGCCCCTTGCGCGCCGTGCCGCCCGCTGGTTCCGGATCCCCATCAGATCAGTCATCGGCTCCCAGGGGGCGCACCTGAGGCCGTGCGTCCCGGGCGTCGAGTGCCCATTCCACGTCCACCACGCCCTCCACCGCGCGGACGACGCGGGACACCACCGGTACCAGCGAGGTGTCGCGGATCCGGCCACTCAGGGTGACTACGCCCTGGGTGACACGGACCCACAGCTCGCCTGGGAACAGCCCGGGGGACAGGAGACTGCCGATCTCCTCACGGACTTCGTCGGCGAGTTCCGCGTCCGTGCGCAGGAAGACCTTGAGGAGATCACGGCGGCTGACGACCCCCTCGAGACGGCCATCAGCATCGACCACGGGCAGTCGCTTGACTTCGTTGACTGCCATGATCCGTGCTGCCTGCGCGAGATTCATCCGGGCACGGACCGTGACCGCCGGACTGGTCATGATCTGCTCGGCGGTAGACGCCCCGGCCTTGGCCAGATCATCGAGGCGCGCCTGCCGCTCCCGCCACGACGGGTCGCTGTTTCTGAACTCCTCTTTGGGTAGTAGATCGGCTTCGGAGACCACACCGACCACGGTGCGCTCGCGGTCCAGTACAGGAACAGCGCTGACCTGCCATCGGGTCATGGCTTCGACGATCTCCCTGAATCCCGCCTTCTGCAGGACTGCGACCGCGGGCCTACTCATCACCTCACCCACGAGGTACGGACCTTGGTGGTGCATGGGATCCTCCTCAGTCCGACGGCGGGATGGTGCTGTTGCCGTAGGGGCCGTACAGGTCGAGGAGGCGTACCCGGGCCGACTGCAGCCGGTGCCCGATGATCTCCGCGACGCGACAGGCCAGGGCCAGACCGAGGGCCGGATCCGATGCGCACATGGCCCGCACCGCGACGGCATCGAACTCACGTGCTCGCACCGTCGAGGCCGCTTCGGCACCCAGGTGCCATTGATGCGGCGCTGTCAGCCAGGACCAGCCCAGCAGGTCCCCGGGGCCGAGCGATTCGACCACGGCCGCCTCCCGCCCCGGCACATGGATGTCCAGGTCCACTCGGCCGGTAGTGATGATCCAGAAGCGATCGGCGAGCCGGCCCTCGTTGAAGATCCGCTCCCCGGCCGGGAAGGTCACTTCTTGGCTGAGTCTCAGCAGGCGCTCACGCCCTTCGGGCGGTAGCGCGTTGAGCAGATTGGTCGCGGTGGTCATGTCCGTCCCTTCCTTCTCAACGGATCCTTCTCAGCGGACCAGGACGCGTTCGCCGGAGCGGGGCACGACGGCAGTCCACCCCAGGGTGCGATCGATCCGGTCGCGCAGTGTCCGGGCCGCCTCTTCCTCGCCGTGCACCAGATAGGTGGTGTTCGGAGCAGGTGAGTCGCGCAGCCAGTCGATGATCTGTCGGGCGTCCGCGTGTGCGGAGAAGCGCGGCAGGTTCACCACGTCGGCACGTACCGGCACGTAATCGCCGAACATCTTGAGGGCCGACGCGCCGTCGACGAGGTCCCGTGCCCTGGTGCCCCGTGCCGCGAATCCCACGACGATCACCGTGTTCCGGGGGTCGGGAAGCAGCCTGCGCAGATGGTGCAGAACGCGTCCGCCGGTGGCCATGCCGGAGGCGGAGACGATGATGCAGGGGCCGGCGCTGTGGTTGATCTCGATCGACTCCTGGACCGAGCGTGCCGCCAGGAAGGGTTCCGGGGAAATCGCCGCGGTGCCGGCCGCCAGGACATCCTCGCGCAGCTCTGGCGCCAGGTTCCTGATGGCCTCCCGGTAGACGTCCAGCGCGGCGAGCGCCATGGGGCTGTCGACGAACACCGGTACACCTTCGGGTAGTTGGCCGCTCCGGCGCAGGTCTGCCAGCTCATGCAGGACAATCTCGGTGCGGTCCACCGCGAACGCCGGGATGACCACGGTTCCCCTGCGGGCCAGGGTGCGTGCGATGACGTCGGCGAGGACCTCGGACTCACCGGAGTCTTCGTGCTCCCGGTTGCCGTAGGTCGACTCCATCAGCAGAGCGTCGGCGCCGGAGAATGGCTCCGGTGGGCGCAGCAACGGGTGTCCCGGACGTCCCAGGTCCCCGCTGACAGCGAGTGTGTGCCCGTCCTCCAGTGTCAGATGGGCCCAGCTGGAACCGAGGATGTGCCCGGCGCGGTACAGCCGGAGCCAGGTGTTCTTGGCGATCTCGGTGACAGCGCCGGTCCGTACTGGGGTGAAGAGTGCGAGTGTGCGGTCGACGTCCTCGTCGGTGTGGAGCGGCCGGGCCGGGTCGTGTCGCGACCAGCCGTGGCGGTTGGCATGGTCGGCCGTCTCCATCTGCAGTCGGGCGGAGTCGCGGAGCACGATCTCGGCGAGCCTCGCGGTGTACGCGCTGGTCACGATCTGCCCGCGGAAGCCGTTGCGGACGAGACGGGGGAGGTATCCGCAGTGGTCGAGGTGCGCGTGCGTCAGTACCACCGACTGTATCGATGAGGCTTCGTAGGAGGGACGGCGCCAGTTTCGGCGCCGCAGATCCGCGAGCCCCTGGAACAGGCCGCAGTCGACCATGATCCGTGCGTGGTCGCTTTCGACGAGGAACTTACTGCCGGTGACCGTGCCGACACCGCCGAGGAAGGTCAGCAGGGCCGGCCGGGCGTGTTCGGGCGGTGCGTCGGCGTCCTGGCGCGGGGAGTCCGGGGCGATTGCAGAGATGTCCACTGCGGTGCCTCCAGATAGCGTCCTTCGTATGCCTGCGTGCTTCTGCTTTCCATGGTCGCCCCGCTCCCCACATGCTCGATGGGGCCGGGTGTACCCCACTGAGGGACCGACAGGCCCATGCGTCGTCACTTGGCCCGGAACAGGATGAGCAGCGAAGCAGCTCTCGCGCAGGAAGGCGGCGGCGCCCATGGCCGAGCCGCGCGGTAGCGCTGCCTTTCTGGGCCGAGTGGCGCCGGGCCTGACAGTTCTGACCCACTACCGGCGTGCGGACCTGCGAGGCGATCTGCTCGCCGGTCTCACCGTCGCCGCGTATCTGATCCCCCAGGTGATGGCGTACGCCGTGGTGGCCGGTCTGCCTCCGATCACCGGCCTGTGGGCGGCCCTGCCCGCGATGGCCGTCTATGCGTTGCTCGGCTCGT
>NZ_JAPEPI010000008.1 GCF_026340305.1 Streptomyces sp. NBC_01381
GTCCGTCTCCGTCGCACCAGGGGAGTCGTGTGATCTGTCGCTGCCCGAGTGATGGTCGGAATCTCGTGACGGTCATGCTCCCCTGCCCACAAAGTCGAACGTGACCGCCACGAAATTCCGACCAGAGCGATTCAAAGAGCCCTATCACTGCGCGGCGTCGAACGTCGCCCTCGGCGTGGCGAGGAGGCATCAGGAGTGCGGAACGATCGCGACCGGGCATCGGGTGCGATGTATCGCCGCGTGAGCGGTGCGTCCGAGGCGCCCCCCTGCGGAGATGCGGCGGCCGACGACGAGCAGGCCGGCCTCCGCAGCGGCCTTGACCAGATGGTGGCCGGCCAGACCGTGCACGAGCCGCTCGGTGACCTGCGTCCCTGGGAACTTGTTCCGCCAAGGCGTGAGCGAGGCAGAGAGAGAGCGGGACTTCGCCACCGTGGGATCGGTGGCGTCAGCGCTGGGGACGAGAGGAACCGCCCAGGTGTGCACGACATGCAGCGGCGCGTGGCGGGCGGCCGCGGCGAAGAAGGCGAACTCCAGCAGTTCGTCGCAGGGCCGGTCCAGGTCGAGGCCGAGCACGACCGGACGGTTCGGTCCTGCCGCCGAGCCTTCAGGATCGTCCTCGGGATGTCCGCCCGCCCGCACCAGGACGACCGGGCAGTCGGCCCGGGCCGCGACCGCCAGGGCCACCGAGCCGACCAAGACGCCGGCGAGCGCGCCGAAGCCGCGTGAACCGACCACCAGCAGGGCCGAGGATTCGGCCGCTGCCAACAGTGCCCGCACCGGTGGTCCGGTGACCTGCTCGTCCAGGATCCCCAGGGCGGGGTGTGCGTAGGAGAGCTGGACGACGGCGCGGTCGAGCGCACCGCGCTCGCGGTGGAACGGGACCTCGATCTCCGGCAGATGGCTTCGCTCCGAGGGCACGTCGTAGGCATGGATGAGGTGGAGCGGCAGGTCGCGGCGCAGGGCTTCTCGGGCCGCCCAGTCCGCGGCTTCCAGGCTCTCGGGCGAGCCGTCGACGCCTGCGGTGATGGTCCGTTGCGTGGGCATGGTGCGCACCTCCACGGTGCGTTCGGAGGGTCAGCCGGTCCAGGTCCAGTCGGCGACCTCGGGGAGGTCGGTGCCGTGTTCGCGGATCCACGCGTGGTGGCGGGTGCGGGTGTCCGCCATGGTCTGGCGGACGGCCGCGGCGCGTACGGCGAGGCCGGGGACGCGGTCGATGACGTCCATGACCAGGCGGTAGCGGTCGAGGTCGTTGCGTACGACCATGTCGAAGGGCGTGGTGGTGGTGCCCGCCTCCTTGTAGCCGCGGACGTGCAGTTGTGCGTGTCCGGTGCGGCGGTAGGCGAGGCGGTGGATCAGCCAGGGATAGCCGTGGTAGGCGAAGATGACGGGCTTGTCGGGGGTGAAGAGCGCGTCGTACTCGGAGTCGGGCATGCCGTGCGGGTGTTCCTCGCGGGGCAGGAGTCGCGTCATGTCTACGACGTTGACCATGCGGACGGCGAGGTCGGGCAGGTGCCGGCGCAACAGCTGGGCCGCGGCGAGGACTTCCTGGGTGGGGACGTCGCCCGCGCAGGCGAGCACCACATCGGGCTCGCGCCCGCCCGTCTCCGATCCGGCCCACTCCCAGATGCCGGCGCCGCGCGCGCAGTGGGTGCGGGCGTCGTCGAGGGAGAGCCAGTCGAAGCAGGGCTGCTTCCCCGCGACGACGACATTGACGTAGTCGCGGCTCTGCAGGACGTGTTCGGCGACGGAGAGCAGGGTGTTCGCGTCCGGCGGGAGGTAGACGCGGACGACCTCGGGGCTCTTGTTGAGTACGTGGTCGACGAAGCCGGGGTCCTGATGGGAGAAGCCGTTGTGGTCCTGGCGCCAGACGTGCGATGTCAGCAGGTAGTTGAGGGACGGGACCGGCGCGCGCCAGGGCAGTGAACGCGAGGTCTTCAGCCACTTGATGTGCTGGTTGACCATCGAGTCGACGATGTGGACGAAGGCTTCGTAGCAGGAGAAGAGACCGTGACGGCCGGTGAGCGTGTAGCCCTCCAGCCAGCCCTGGCAGAGGTGTTCGGAGAGAATCTCCGCGACCCGCCCGTCCGGGGCGAGGTGCTCGTCGGTGTCCAGGGTCTGGGCCTGCCAGGCCTTGCCGGTGACGTCGAAGAGTGCGCCGAGCCGGTTGGAGGCGGTCTCGTCCGGGCCCACGACCCGGAAGTCACGGCGCTCGGCGGTCTCCGCCATGACGTGGGCGATGAGACCGCCGAGTACCCGCGTGGGTTCGTGCAGGGCGGATCCCGGTTTCTCGACGGGGACGGCGAAATGTTCAAGGGGCGGGAGGGGAAGCGCGCGGGTGAGCAGGCCGCCGTTGGCGTGCGGGGTGGCGCCCAGCCGTCGTCGGCCATCGGGGATGCAGGCGAGCACCTCGGGGGTGGGGCGGCCGTGCTTGTCGAAGAGTTCCTCTGGCCGGTAGGAGCGCAGCCACGTCTCCAACTGGGCCAGGTGGTCAGGGTTTTCGCGTACGCCGGAGAGCGGCACCTGGTGGGAGCGCCAGGTTCCCTCGACCGGCACGCCGTCCACGGTCGCGGGGCCCGTCCAGCCCTTGGGCGTGCGCAGCACGATCACCGGCCAGCGCGCGCGGCCGTGCGACGCGCCGCCGTTCCGGGCGGTCTGCTGGATGGCGGTGATGCGTTCCAGGGCCTGGTCCATGGCCTTGGCCATCGCCTGGTGGACCTTGCGCGGGTCGTCGCCGGTGACGTGCAGCGGTTCGTGGCCGTATCCCTTGAGGAGGGCGTCCAGTTCGGACTCGGGGATACGGGAGAGCACCGTCGGGTTGGCGATCTTGTAGCCGTTGAGGTGGAGGATGGGCAGGACCGCGCCGTCGTGGACCGGGTCGAGGAACTTGTTGGAGTGCCAGGAGGCGGCGAGCGGTCCCGTCTCGGCCTCGCCGTCACCGATGACGCAGGCGACGAGGAGGCGCGGGTTGTCGAAGGCGGCTCCGTAGGCGTGCGCGAGGGAGTAGCCGAGTTCGCCGCCCTCGTGGATCGAGCCGGGCGTCTCCGGGGCCACATGGCTCGGCACGCCGCCGGGGAAGGAGAACTGCCGGAACAGCTTCGCCATGCCTGACGCGTCCCGGGTGATGTCGGGGTACGTCTCGCTGTACGAGCCCTCGAGCCAGGAGTTGGCCAGCACGGCCGGGCCGCCGTGCCCCGGCCCCCACACGCACAGCGCGTCCAGACCGTGTTCCTGGATGAGGCGGTTGAGGTGGGTGTGTACGAGGTTGAGCCCGGGGGAGGTGCCCCAGTGGCCGAGCAGGCGCGGCTTGATGTGCTCGGGCCGCAGCGGTTCGGTCAGCAGGGGGTTGCTCATGAGGTAGATCTGGCCGACGGCCAGGTAGTTCGCCGCGCGCCAGTGGGCGTCCAGGGTCGTCAGTCGTACGTGTGCCACGGTGCCTCCCGCTTCTCGTGTGGGGTGTGTCAGGGCGTAACGGTGCTGTGGTCAGATCTGGGGTGTCAGGGCGTACGGCGCCGTGGTCAGACGTGTGGGACGACGGCCACGGGACAGGCCGCGTGGTGCAGCACGGCGTGGTTGACGGGGCCGAGTTGCATGCCGACGTGTCCCTTGCGGCGGCGGGCGCCGACCACCAGGAGATCGGCCGTGCGGGCGGCGTCGAGGAGGGCGGCGCGCGCGTGCCCCTCGACGGTCCGGCCGCGGACCGTCATGCCGGAGCCGGCGGCGGCCGCCGCACCCCGCACGGCCTCCTCGACGAGCTGCTCGGCCCGGCGCCCATGGTCGTCGTTCGTCAGTGCGGGGAAGTCGGGCATCTCCCGGGCGGGGCAGCGCCAGGCGTGAACGGCGATCACGGCGGCGTTCCGCACCTGAGCCTCGCGAAGAGCGAACCGCACCGCATGGGCAGCCTCTTCGGGATCGTCCACGCCGACCGCGACCGTACTGAGCCCTCCGGTCACCTTCCCTTCGGAGCCGCGTACGACGATCACCGGTGAGGCGGCGTGCGCGGCGACGGACAGACTCACCGAGCCGAGCAGCAGTTCCGCGAGTTCACCGCGCCCGCGACTGCCGACGACGACGGCGTCGGCCTCCGCGCTCAGCCGCGCCAGCGCGGCGGCCGGATCCTCGGACACCACCTCGCTCGTCACCTTCACGCCGGAGGTGCGGCGCAGGGCGCGCTCCACCGCCGAGGCGGCGATGTGGTCCGAGAGGGCCTGCACGGAGGAGCGGTTGATGCCGAACGACGGCTCGTGTCCTTCGTACCACTCCCACCGCGACGCATGGACGATAAGCAGCGGCACCCCGTGCGCCGCGGCCTCGTCCACGGCCCAGTCCAGCGCGGCCAGGCTCGGATCCGAGCCGTCGACTCCGACGATCAGGGGCTTGTCCACGATGCCACCACCTTCCGGCATGCCCCTGGCAGGGGCTCCGCTTCGGACGGTTCCACGGAGGAGGCCGGCCGGGGAGGGGCGAACCGGCCCCGGTAGGGGACATTCGGCCCCTACCGAGGCCACCAGCGGATCCGCACAGTGGCAGCACGGCCCGGCGGAAGGAGACGCGATGCCCACCCGGACCCATATCGCGGTGATCGGCGTCGGCAACGAGTTCCGGCGCGACGACGGCTTGGGCTGGGCAGTCATCGCCCGGTTCCGCGAGCGGGCCGCCGAACGGCCCCTGCCGGCCGGGACGGTCCTGGCCACCTGCGACGGCGACCCCGCCCGCCTGATCGGCCTGCGGGAGGGATCCGATCTCGCGGTGGTCGTGGACGCCGCACACGCGCACCCCGCCCACCCCGGACGCGTGCACCGGCTGGCTCTCGACGCCGACGCGCCGGCCCGGCCCGGGACGACCGGTTCGCACGGGCTCGGGCTCGGCGGCACGGCCACCGAGCTGCTTGCCGACCGCGCCGCCCGCCTGGCCCCACTCACCGACCTGGACGTCCATGACCTGATCGCCTCGCCGCGCTGTGCCCCGCTGCTCTTCGGACACGGCGGCACCGGTCCGGTCGGCCTCGAAGGCCTTGAGCAACTGCTGCACAGGCTCTCCCGAATGGCCTGTGACCTGCCACAGCTGGCGGAGGCCGACTTCAACCCCGTCCTGGCATGGCCGGGCGGCACCACGGCACTCGACGTGCGCGTACGACTGCTGCCTCGGACCTCCCACGATCCGTATCTGCGCCGACTGCGCTGAGCACGACTGCGCCGAGAGAACGACTGGGCCGAGAGAACGACTGCGCCGAGAAGGAGACAGAGATGAAGCACAGCAAGATCGGTTCGGTGATGACCAGTGAGGTCGTCAGCGCCCAGTACGGCACGCCGTTCAAGGAGGTGGCCAAGCGCCTCGCCGAGTACCGCATCAGCGGGCTGCCCGTGATCGATGCCGACGACAAGGTGGTCGGGGTGATCTCCGAGACGGACCTGCTGGTGCGCGAGGCGCAGGCGCCCGACCCGTACCAGGCGCCGCGCCGCTTCCGGCTACCGCGGGTGGGCAAGGGCGGACGCAAGGACCGGGCCAAGGCCACGGCGCGTACAGCGGGACAGCTCATGTCCACGCCGCCCGTTTGCGTGCACGCCGACAACTCCATTGCCGAGGGCGCCCGTTGCATGGCCCAGCACAAGGTGGAGCGACTGCCCGTCGTCGACGAGGAGGACCGCCTGGTCGGCATCGTCACCCGGCGCGACCTCCTTCAGGTGTTCCTGCGCGCCGATGACGAGATCCGCCACGAAGTGATCGAACAGGTCCTGGTGCGCACCCTGTGGCTGGCACCCCAGACCATCAAAATCGACGTGCAGGACGGTGTGGTGACCCTCGAGGGCCAGCTGGAGCGCCGCAGCGAGGTACCCGTCGCCCTGCACATGACGCGTGAGATCGATGGTGTCGTGGCGGTCGTGGACAAGCTCACCCACCGTGTGGACGACTCCCACCTGCAGCCGAACGACCAAGCGATGCGCGGCGTCACGGACGACTGGCTGCGCAAACTCTGAGGGGGAAAGTCACCATGACCACCAAGGTGCTCCTCGCCAACGCGACGAAGAACTGGTCCACGGCGGAGATCGCCCGAACCATCACGGAGGTTCTGCGCGAGGAGGGCCTCGACTCCGAGATGCGGCTGGTAAGCGACGTCGGCGAGCCTCAGGCGTACGACGCCCTCGTCCTCGGCAGCGGCCCCCTGGATCCTTCGGCAAGTGAGGGCAAGGGAGGCGACTTCCGCGACTTCAAGCCGATCTCCACGCGGGCACGGCGAGTCGCTGCCGAGCTGCGGGGTGACGTCGCGGCCGGGACACGGGGGAGCTGAGGGCGTGGACACCCGAACCCGGCCGCACGGGCGCGCCGCCGGCTGGCGGTGGCGGAGAAGCCCGCTGCGTCGTCGCAGCGACGTCGTCGAGGCGTGGACGGGACTGCTGCTGGGGGCCGCGATGCTGTTCGTCGCGCCCCTGGCCGGGGCGTTCGCAGGGTCCTTCACATACGACGCCGCGCACGCGAAGGCCGAACGGCAACGGGCCGACGGCCACGTCGTACGGGCCACACTGATCGAGAATGCTCCGGCGGCCGGCAGCGTCGGTTCCCGTACGACCCACCCGGTCAAGGTGCGCTGGACCGATCGTGGCGGCACCGCGCACGCGGCCGTTGCCAAGGTCGAGGCAGGCGCCACGACGGGTAGCCGCACCGACGTCTGGCTCGACGCCCAAGGCAGGGTCACCACGGCCCCGATGGCCGAGGACGTCCAGTGGGGCACCGCGATCGCCGTGGGCGGCGCGGCGAGCCTTGTGGCCTGGGGGTTTATCGGGAGTGCCTGGATCACCGTACGCACTGTGGCGCACCGCCGGCGCATGGCCGAGTGGGAGCAGGCGTGGGCGCGGACGGAACCGCGGTGGACCGGTGGTGAGGCCTGAACCGGGCCCGGCCGGGCCCGAATAGGGCCGCTCGGCCCCTGCCCCGCAGGAGGCTCCTCTTCGAGCCTGGTGAGTGTAGGGAGACCACCCCGACAGAACCACCCCGACGTGTGGGGAGGACGGACATGACGACCGGCGGAGCCACGGCAGTCCTCGACCGGAACGGCCTGAACGCCCTCGTCGCGGAGTTGAATGCCGACGGCCGCACGGTCGTTGGACCCACGGTCCGTGACGGTGCGATCGTCCTTGCCGAACTCGATTCGGCCGATCAACTCCCGTACGGCTGGGGCGTGGAGCTGGAGGCCGGGCACTACCGGCTGCGGCGCCGCGAGGACGGAGCGGCCTTCGCGCACTCGGCCGGTCCGCAGTCCTGGAAGAACTTCCTGCATCCGCAGCGGGAGAAGCTGTGGAGCGCGGACCGCGCCCCCGATGGAACGGTGGCCATCAGCACGGAGACCGCCGACCGGCCCTCGTATGCCTTCCTCGGAGTCCGCCCCTGCGACCTGCGGGCCATCGCGATCCAGGACCAGGTACTGACCGGCGGTCACTTCAGGGACAGCGGCTATGAGGAACGCCGGAGGGGGGCGTTCCTCATAGCCGCCGAGTGCACCGAGCCGGGTGCGACCTGCTTCTGCGTCTCCATGGGCGGCGGCCCCGGCGCCGACGCGGGCTTCGACCTCGCGCTCACCGAGGTCGTCGACCAGGCGGGGCAACGATTCTTCGTACGGGTAGGCAGCGAGGCGGGCGCGGAGCTGCTCGCCAAGCTCCCCCACCGCGAGGCCGATGCCACCACCCGGGGCGCGGCCGTCGCCGCGGTCTCCGATGCCGTCGACAAGATGGGGCGGGCCATGCCGCCGGTGAGCCTGCAGCAGTTGATGGGTTCGAGCCTGGACGCCGAGCGCCGGCAGCGCTGGGACTCCTGCTTCGACCTGGACTTCTCGTACGTCCATGGCGGGCCGGTGTGTTCCTCGGGCCGCAGCCGCTGCATCGTCTGGTGCCCGGTCGGCATCGACATCACCGAAGAGGTCACGGCCCTGCAAGCGGAGGCCGGGGCCCGGAACGAGGAGGCGGAACGATGACCAGCACCACGACCCTGCTGAGCACCCTTCCGGTCGCGCATCGCGAACGGCTGATGCGCATCGCGCGAGAGGTGTCCTTCCCGGCCGGAACGCGGATCTTCGAGGAGGGCGGGCACGCCGACCGGTTCTGGATCGTCCGCACCGGATCGGTCGTCCTCGACATGCATGTCCCCGGCCGCAGTTCACCGGCGATCGAGACGCTGGGCCACGGTGAACTGGTCGGCTGGTCCTGGCTGTTCCCGCCGTACGTGTGGCAGCTCGGCGCCGTGGCCCAGAGTCCCGTGCGCGCCCACGAGTTCGACGCGCTCGCGGTCCGGCTGATGTGTGAGGACGATCAGGCCCTGGGCGCGGTGGTCGGCCAGTGGGTGGGCCGGGTCCTTGCCCACCGGCTGCAGTCGGCCAGGACCCGGCTCCTGGACCTGTACGCCCCCTACGGCAGTGGAAGCGGTGTGCGGGGATGACCGCCGTGCCGGTTCCCTACCGGGTGATCGCCCGCTGGGCGGAGACCCCGGACACCGGCACCCTGTTCGGGAGGGGCGAGATCCCCCTGGCGGTCAGCGCGATCCCCACCACCGGAGGCCTGGCGCACACGGTACGCGGCGTGGGTGCGGTCTCCGAGGGGCTGTACGCCGCCGAAGTCGATGACGTACTCGGACTGCGCGGCCCCTACGGCACCGGCTGGGAACGCGAAAAGGCCATCGGGCAGGACCTGTTGGTCGTCGCCGGCGGCATCGCCCCGCTGCGGCGGCGATGCGCACTTCACGCCGGACAACACCACCGCGTTCGTCTGCGGCCCCGAGCCGATGATCCGGGCGACGGCCCGCGACCTGCTCCACCGGGGCCTGCCCGCCGACCGCGTCAGGGTCTCCCTGGAGCGCAACATGCGCTGTGCGACCGGACATTGCGGTCACTGCCGGCTCGGCCCGCTGCTGCTGTGCAGGGACGGCCCCGTCGTCACCTGGAACCAGGCCGAACCCCTGCTCTACGTAAGGGAGTTGTGAGATGGGGCTGCCGACGCTGGCCGTGTTCAAGCTCGCCTCCTGTGACGGCTGCCAGCTCACCCTGCTCGACTGCGAGGACGAACTTCTCGGCCTCGCGGGGCAGGTGGAGATCGCCCACTTCCTGGAAGCCTCCAGCGCGGTCCGGCCAGGACCGTACGACCTCACGCTGGTCGAAGGCTCCGTCACCACGCCCGCCGACGCCGAACGGATCCACGCGATCCGGGCCGCCTCCCGCCACCTGGTGACGATAGGGGCCTGCGCGACGGCCGGTGGCATCCAGGCGCTGCGCAACTTCGCGGACGTCGACGAGTTCACCCGCACCGTCTACGCCCGCCCCGACTACATCGACACGCTCGCCACCTCCACCCCCGCCTCCGCGCACGTGGACGTCGACTTCGAACTGCGCGGCTGCCCCATCGACCGCCGCCAGCTTCTTGAGGTCATCACCGCGTACCTGGCAGGACCTCTGGGCCCGGTCACGCACGCCGGCTGCGGGGCGATCTGCCCGGCGTACGGGCGCGGCTGCTTCGGCCCGTCCGGGTCGGTGAACCTGCCCGCGCTGATCCCGGTGCTGCACCGCGACGGCATGGACGACCGCGACACCGAACGCTTCCTGCACACCTTCAACACCGCAGCGTTCGAAGAGGAGTTGCGCCGATGACGCACCGGGGATCCCGTGTCCTGCACGTCGGCTCGCTCTCCCGGGTCGAGGGCGAAGGCGCCCTGCATTTGAGTGTCCGCGACGGGGCGGTCACCGAGGCGCGGCTGCGGATCTACGAGCCGCCGCGGTTCTTCGAGGCCTTCCTGCGAGGCAGGGCGTACACCGAACCGCCGGACATCACCGCCCGGGTGTGCGGGATCTGCCCGGTCGCCTACCAACTGAGTGCCTGCGCCGCGATCGAGGACGCTTGCGGGATCACCGTCGTCCCGGCCCTGCGCGAACTGCGGCGGCTGCTGTACTGCGGCGAATGGATCGAGAGCCAGACCCTGCACATCTACCTCCTGCACGCCCCCGATTTCCTCGGCTGCGACGGCGCCATCGAGCTTGCCCGCACCGCCCGCGCACACGTCGAGCGCGGGCTGCGCCTGAAGCAGGCGGGCAACGCGATCCTCGAACTTCTCGGCGGCCGCGCCATCCACCCCGTCAACGTCCGCCTAGGCGGCTTCCACCGCACCCCGACGCACCACGAACTACGGCCACTGGGAGAGCAGTTGAGGCGTGCCGCGGACGATGCCTGGCAGACCGTCGAATGGGTGGCGGGCTTCGACTTCCCCGACGCCGAGACCGACGCCGACCTGTTCGCGCTGGCCGCCCCGGGAACGTACGCCATCGAGAACGGCATGCCGGCGGTCCTGCGTGCGGACGGCACGCTGAGCAGCTTTCCGCTCCATACCTTCCTGGACCGTGTGCAGGAGGAGCACCTGCCGCACTCGACCGCCCTGCACTCCACTCTCGACGGGCGTCGTCATCTCACGGGATCACTGGCCCGGTTCGCGATCAGCGGGCGCTGGCTGTCGCGCACGGCGGTGGAGGCCGCCCGCGCGGCCGGGCTCGGTGACCCCTACGAAGGGGCGGTCTGCCGCAACCCGTACCGGTCGATCCTCGTCCGGGCCGTGGAGGTCGTGTACGCCGTCGACGAAGCGCTGCGGATCATCGACACGTACGAGCCGCCGCGCCGCCCGTACAGCGAGGTCCCTGCCGCCGCGGGCACCGGACACGGTGCCACGGAGGCCCCGCGCGGCCTCCTCTACCACCGTTACCTGCTGGACGCCGACGGCACCGTCACCGACGCCCGCCTCGTGCCGCCCACCGCGCAGAACCAGGGCGCCATCGAGGACGACCTGCGCCGCACCGCCCAGTTGGCGATCACCCAAAGCAGTGCGACGGACCAGGAGTTGACGCAGCTGTGCGAGCGGGCCATCCGCAACCACGACCCGTGCATCTCCTGCTCCACCCACTTCCTCGACCTGACCGTCGACCGCACCTGACCACCGATCGCCCCCAACTCCTCAGGAGGACGCCGTGCTCCACTCCCCGCGCACCGTGAGCGACGTGATGACCCACACCGTCATCGCTGTGGGCCGTGAGGCCCCCTTCAAGGAGATCATCGAGCTGATGGAGCAGTGGAAGATCAGCGCGCTGCCCGTCGTCGCCGGCGAGGGCTGGGTCATCGGTGTGGTCTCCGAGGCGGACCTGCTGCCCAAGGAGGAGTTCCGCGACAGCGACCCCACGCGCTTCGACCAGCTGCGCCGCCTCTCCGACCTCGCCAAGGCCGGCGGCCTGACCGCGGGCGAGGTGATGAGCACCCCTGCTGTCAGCGTCCACTCGGACACCACTCTCCCGCAGGCCGCCCGCATCATGGCCCTGCGGCACATCAAGCGACTCCCCGTGATCGACGCCCATGGCCTGCTGCAGGGCGTGGTGAGCCGCAGCGACCTGCTGAAGGTGTTCCTGCGCACCGACGAGGAACTCGCGGACGAGGTGACCCGCACCGTGACCGCGTTCCTCTTCCCGGACGGGGCCGTCACGGTCGCGGTCGAAGGGGGTGTGGTCACCCTCGGCGGAGAGATCCGTGACAGGACCCTCGTGCCGGTGGCCGCCCGGCTCACGCGGGCCGTCGAAGGCGTCGTGGACGTGCGCGTGGAACCGGCCGAACCGGCGCCGCGGACACCGCCCCGATGAAGTACCTCGACGAGTACCGCGATCCGGCCCTGTCCCGGCAGCTGCTGGCGGAGCTGGGGCGCACCGCCTCAACGACCTTGCCATGCGCGGCGCGCTGCCCCTCGCCCTGACCCTCGCGGTGACCGCAGAGGAGGGCCTGCCGCTCGCGGAACTCCGTGCCGTCCTGGCCTCCGGGGGGAAGGCCGCGCACCAGGTCGGAGCCCCCGTCATCACCGGAGACACCAAGGTCGTCGGACGCGGCGCCGCCGACCGCCTCTTCCTCAACACGACCGGCATCGGTCGCCGCATCCCGGGCCTGAATCCCTCCGCGGCCCGCGCGCGCCCCGCCGACATCGTCCTGCTCTCCGGACCGATCGGCCCGCACGGCACCGCCGTACTCTCGAGCCGTGAAGGGCTCGGCTTCGAGACGGACATCGCCTCTGACACCCGCCCCCTGCACCGCCTCGTCCAGGCACTCGCCCACCTCAGCGGCGCCGTCCACAGCCTGCGTGACCCCACCCGCGGCGGTCTGGCCACCTCGCTCAACGAGATCGCGGGCGCCTCGGGCGTCGGCGTGGAGATCGAAGAGACCGCCGTGCCCGTGCCCGCACAGCAGGGCCTTCCCACCGGGTCGTACTGCGCACGCTGATCGGCGCGCGCAGGGTGGTCGACTTGCCGCTCGGTGAGCAACTCCCGTGCATCTGCTGAGAGATGACACCAGTTGCCGTACCGATCGGGCCCACTCGGCCCTGGTGCGCCACCCCACTCACCCGACACGATCGGAACGGAACCGTCGACAGTCAGGGGGCAGTCATGGCCGCAAGCGCCTTCTCGCCGGAGCACCCGATACGGGTCTTCCTCCTCGACGACCACGAGGTCGTCCGCAGGGGAGTCCACGATCTGCTCGACTCCGAAGCCGACATCGAGGTCGTTGGGGAGGCGGGTACCAGTGAACAGGCGCAGGTCCGTGGCCCGGCCCTGCGCCCGGACGTGGCGATCCTCGACATCCGGCTCCCCGACGGCGACGGCATCACCGTTCGCCGTGAACTGCGGTCCAGGATGCCGGAGGTGGCCTGTCTGATGCTGACGTCCTTCGATGACGACGACGCGCTCCTGGACGCGATCATGGCGGGTGCGGCGGGCTATGTACTGAAGCAGATCAAGGGCACGGACCTGATCGACGCGGTACGCACCGTCGCCTCCGGACAGTCCCTGCTCGACCCGGCCACCACGTCTCGTCTGATGAGTACTCTGCGCGGTCCGGACGCGACGGCCGGGTCGTCGCAGGACGCCAGGCTGGCTGGGCTCTCGGAACGTGAACGGGACATCCTTGCCCTGATCGGCGAAGGCCTCACCAACCGGCAGATCGGCAAGCGGCTCTTCCTCTCCGAGAAGACCGTCAAGAATCACATCTCCCGGCTGCTGGCGAAGCTGGGCGTCGAACGCCGGATCCAGGCCGCGGTGATCGCCGCCCACGTCGATCCGGGCACCCCGCGCTGACCGTTCCCGCGGACTCACTGGGCCGGCAGCGCCACCTGCCACTCCAGCCGTGTTCCACCGTCCGGACCGGCGCTCAGCGTCAACGTGCCGCCAAGACGCTCGGCCCGCTCGGCGATGTTGCGCAGGCCGCTGCGACGCCCGCTCACGCCGATGCCGACGCCGTTGTCCGTCACGGTCAATGTCAGCTGTCCCCCACCCACGAGGAGGGAGATCTCCGCGGCCGACGCCTGCGCGTGCCGGGTGATGTTGGCGAGCGCCTCGCTCAGTACGGCCACGGCGTCGTCGGCGATGACGGCCGGCACATCGGTGTCGATCAGGCCCTCCGTACGCAGGGCGGGAGTGAAGCCCAGCGAAGCGATCGCCTCCTCCACCGTCCGCGTCGTCCGCGCCCGCAGGCCGGGAACGGTCACCGCACTCGCCTCATGCGCCCGCAGCCCGAAGATGGTCGACCGAATGATCTTTATGGTGGTGTCGAGATCGTCCACCGCCCTCACCAGGCGTTCGGAAGCCTCAGGGTGCTGGACGAACCGCTGGGCGCTCTGCAGCGTCATGCCGGTCGCGAACAGACGCTGAATGGCCAGGTCATGCAGATCACGGGCGATCCGGTCCCGATCCTCGAGCAGGCTCATCTGCTCGGCGTCCCGTCGTCGTTCCGCCAGCTCCAGGGCGAGCGCGGCCTGTCCGGCGAATCCGGGCAGCGGTGCGATCTCGGCCTTGCCGAAGGCAGGGCGCCCGGACCGCCGGGCGAGGACGAGGACGCCGCGCAGCCCGTCGGCCGTTCCCATCGGGACGGCGACCGCAGGCCCCAGACCCTTCCACCTCTCCGGCGCGAAGGTGACCCGCGGATCGCAGCTCACGTCCGTGGCGGTCACCAGACCGCCGTCGCTCAACGCCGCGCCGGCCAGGGTCCCTTCGCGGGGAATGCGCCGGCCCCGGTGCGCCTCCGAGCCCTCGCCGAGCGCGAGTGCGCCGCGCAGCTCCTCCTCCGCCACCACCAGGTCCACCACACCGATGTCGGCGGAGGTGATCTCCCGGGCGCGCTCGACCATCAACTCCAGTACGCGCGACTCCGAGGCGCCGGACAGCAGGGAGCTGGTGAACTCGGCGCTCGCCGTCAGCCACCGTTCCCGCAGCCGTGCCTCCTCGTAGAGCCGGGCGTTCTCGATGGCCACGCCCGCCGCCACGGCGAGGGTGGAAAGCACCTCCTCGTCCTCTGCGTCGAACTCGCCCCCGCCGCGCCTCTCGGTGAGATAGAGATTCCCGAACACCTTCTCGCGCACCCGGATGGGCACACCGAGGAACGAGTGCATCGGCGGATGATGGGCCGGGAAACCGGACGAGGCAGAGTGCTCCGAAAGCTCCCGCAGCCGCAACGGCTCGGGATGCCGGATCAGTTCACCGAGCAGCCCGTGCCCCGAGGGCAGGTCGCCGATCTGTGCCCGCAGCTCCTCGTTGATCCCCACCGGCAGGAACTCGTCCAGCATGTCCCCCGGGCCGATGACGCCGAGCGCACCGTACTCCGCGTCCACCAGTGCCACGGCGGTCTCGACGATGCGCCGCAGCACCTGCGGCAGGTCCAGCTCCCGCCCCACCGAAAGGACCGCTTCCAACAGACTGTGCAGCCGGTCCCGGGTCCCGCGAACCGCGTCGATCCGTACCTGAAGCTCTTCGAGCAGCTCGTCCAGCCGTAATCGGGGCAACTGTCCCGACCCACTGCGCTCTTCCCCACCCATGTGCTGCCTCCGCCGGGGTCTGTCAGACATGGCGATGCAGATATGCCCCACACAGTAGTCATACCGCGACGGATCGGGAGAGGGCGGCAAACCAGATTCCGGTTGTCCGGACGCCGAAGAGCCCGGTGGCCCGCCCGGGGATACGGTGGGAAGCGGTGAGGGGACGTCGTCTCGGTACTGGCGGAATGTGATGGCGCGGGAGAGCGGGACAGGCCCCGAGCACCTGCCACGGCTGCGCCTGGCCGAGCTGCTGGCCGAACTCCAGGTGCGGATCGACGCCATCCGCGGTACCCAGCATCGGGTCGATGAGCTGCTTGAGGCGGTGCTCGCGGTCGGCCGCGGCCTCGACCTCCCCCAAGTCCTGCGGCACATCGTCGAGACCGCGGTGTCACTGGTCGACGCCGAGTACGGCGCCCTCGGGGTGATCGGCGATGACCAGCAGCTCTCCCAGTTCCTGACCGTCGGGGTGAGCGCGGAGCAGACGGAGGCCATCGGACATCTGCCGTCGGGGCACGGCATTCTCGGAGAGCTGATCCGCCACACCCGGCCGTTGCGCCTCGCCGAGCTGTCGGCACACCCGGCCTCCTACGGATTCCCGCCGCACCACCCGCCGATGCACTCGTTCCTGAGGGTGCCGATCCGGGTGCGTAACGAGGTGTTCGGGAATCTGTACCTCACCGAGAAGCGCGGCGGCCAGGAGTTCGACCACGAGGACGAGACCGTACTCGCCACACTGGCCGTGGCGGCCGGCGTGGCCATCGAGAACGCCCGCCTCTACGCGGAGTCCCAGTACCGCCAGAGCTGGCTCGAGGCCAACAAGGATGCCAGCCAGGTCCGGCATACGTGCCCGCAGTTCCCTGCAGACGGCGATGCCGTTGCCGTCCGGAAGCCGCACGTCGAGCACGGCGACATCGGGGCGCAGAGCGGGCCCCCGAGCGAGGGCGTGGGACGCGGTGCCGGCCTCTCCGACCACCACCATGTCGGGTTCGGCATCAAGGAGGTCATGCAGCCCACGCCGCACCACCTCGTGGTCGTCGACCAGGAAGACCTTGATCGGCGACTCCTTCGAGAACACTCGTACGTCCGACATGCCTGCCCCTTGCGCGCTGTGCCGCCCGCCGGTTCCGGATCCCCATCAGATCAGTCATCGGCTCCCTAGGGGTGCATCCGGGGCCGTGCACCCCGGACGTCGAGTGCCCACTCCACATCCACCACGCCTTCCACCGCACGGATGACCCGGGACACGACCGGCACCAGCGAGGTGTCATGTATCCGGCCACTCAGGGTGACCACGCCCTGGGCGACATGGACCCACAGCTCGCCGGGGGACACCCCTGGGGACAGCAGGCCGTCGATCTCCCGACGGACTTCGTCGGCGAGTTCCTCGTCCGTGCGCAGAAAGACCTTGAGGAGATCGCGGCGGCTGACGACTCCCTCGAGACGGCCATCGGCATCGACCACGGGTAGTCGTTTCACCCCGTTGACCGCCATGATCCGTGCTGCCTGGGCGAGATTCATCCGGGCACGGGCCGTGACAGCCGGCCTTGTCATGATCTGCTCGGTGGTCACCGCCCCGGCCTTGGCCAGGTCATCGAGGCGCGCCCGCTGTTCCCGCCAGGTCGGATCGCTGCTTCTGAACTCCTCTTTGGGCAGCAGATCGGCCTCGGAGACCACACCGACCACGATGCCCTCGTCGTCCAGTACGGGAAGAGCGCTGACCTGCCATCGGGTCATGGCTTCGACCACTTCCTTGAACCCTGCGTTCCGCAGGACAGCGACCGGAGGCCGGCTCATCACGTCACTCACGCGGTACGGGCCGTGGTGGTGCATGGGATTCTCCTCAGTCCGACGGCGGATTGGTGCTGCTGCCGTAAGGGCCGTAGGATCCAGCAGGCGTATTCGGGCGGCATGCAGGCGGTGGCCGATGATCTCTGCGACACGGCAGGCCAGGGCCAGACCGAGCACCGGATCCGCGGCGCAGACGGCCCGTACCGCGACGGCGTCGAACTCGAGCGCCCGCACCGTCGAGGCCGCTTCGGCACCCAGGTGCCATTGATGCGGTGCCGTCAGCCAGGACCAGCCCAGCAGGTCCCCGGGGCCGAGCGATTCGACCACGGCCGCCTGCCGCCCCGGCACATGGATGTCCAGGTCGACACGGCCCGTACTGATGATCCAGAAGCGATCGGCGAGCCGGCCCTCGTTGAAGATCCGCTCCCCGGCGGGGAACGTCACTTCGCGGCTGAGTGTCAGCAGGCGTTCACGCCCTTCGGGCGGTAGCACATTGAGCAGATTGGTAGCGGTGGTCATGTCGTCCCTTCCTCCTCAGGTCGTTCTCAGCGGACCAGGACGCGTTCGCCCGAGCGCGGCACGACGGCCGTCCACGCCAAGGTGCGATCGATCCGGTCACGAAGCGTCCGGGCCGCCTCCTCCTCGCCGTGCACCAGGTAGGTGGCGCTGTCCACGAACACCGGTACACCCGCGGGCAGTTGGCCGGTGCGGCGCAGTTCCGCCAAATCATGCAGAACGACT